>NZ_CALIED010000068.1:0-123598 GCF_938022135.1 uncultured Psychrobacillus sp. | reverse complement strand
CCTCGCTTTTCTCCATTTGCCTGTCGGGGCAGAGATAGGCGGTTGCGCTTTTCTTTTTTTTTTGTTGATATTTTAGATGGGTGGGTCGATATAAAGGTTAGTAGAGTGAATGGGGGGTTAGGGGATGCTAGGTAAGTGGAATGCGATGGGGTTATCTATTCTTCGCAATATGAATCAGCATTGGTCGGTTGCTAATCGGTCGATGGAACGTCTTTCCTCTGGTTATCGGATTAACCGAGCTGCGGATGACCCGGCTGGTCTTGCTATTTCGGAGAAGATGAGGGCGCAGATTAGAGGTCTTGGTCAGGCGGCTCGTAATATTCAGGATGGTATTTCGTTGTTGCAAACAGCTGAGGGAGCACTTAATGAGACACATGCTATACTCCAACGTATGCGTGAGTTAGGAGTGCAGGCTGCGACCGATACTTTAACGGATGAGGATCGCAGCTTACTTAATATTGAGTTTGAGGAATTGAAAAAAGAGGTTACTAGAATCTCCAAGGATACTAATTTCAATACGAAAACCATGCTTGATGGCACTAACACCTCCATTAACATTCAGGCAGGGGCAAATGCAGGACAGTCTATTGAGCTCCTCTTTGGAGATATGTCAGGAGGAAGCCTTGGCTTGAATGATCTGTCGATTTCCTCAAGAGCTGATGCAGAAGATTCAATCGGTGGGTTAGACGATGCTATTAACAAGGTTTCTCGGGAAAGATCTCGGATGGGGGCATACTCGAATCGATTGGAGCACGCCTACAATAACGCAGTTAACATGAAAGAAAACTTAACTGCAGCGGAATCTCGTATACGTGACGCAGATATGGCAAAGGAAATGATGGCATTAGTGAAAGCTAATATACTAATGCAGGCCAGTCAATACGTACTAAGCATGCATATGCAACAGGCTCAATCCGTATTGCAGCTATTAAATTCGCACAAACAATCGTGACGCATTGTTCACGGTTGTTTTATTTTGCTGTCTACTTTGTTCTAAAATAGAAGCTTTGTAACCAAATATATACAAGAAGCTTTAGCATTTCACAATTTTTTACGTTAAGATAGGTTTATAGATTATAGAAAGAGGGAAAAAGGTATGAGGAAGGTCTCGGGATTAACTACATTCGTATTCCTATTAACATTATTACTTGCACCTATGTACACATGGGCAGCTCCAATTGATGAAGTCAGGCAACTGGTCAAGGAATATTACAAAGGAGAGCTCCAATCTAACATAACAGAACTGGACTCCATTGAATCCATAGTGGGGCAGTTAGATCCTTACTCTACCTACTTTACAAAGGAAGAGTTTGAAAGATACACAGATTCGATAAACAATAAACCCACTGGTATTGGGATCTCAATTGAAGAACATGAAAAAGGCATCCAAATAGTGAGCACGTTTGACGGTGCTCCAGCAAAGGAGGCTGGCATTGAGCCGGGAGACATTATTCTTTCTGTGGATGGGAATTCTACGGAGCGCATGTCTGTGCAGCAGGCTTCCTCACTGATCACAGGAAAAGCCGGTACAAAGGTTAACATAGAAGTGTTAAAGATTACAGGAAAAAAACAGTCATACATATTAACAAGAAAAAGCTTTCAGGTTCCAGTTGTTTCTAATGAAATGTTATATGGAAACGTTGGCTATATAAGTATCAACTCCTTTTCAGAGGATGGCGCTTCCTTAGTCATTGCAGCAAAGGAGCGACTTGCAAAAAAAGGTGCGACCTCTTATATTTTAGATTTGCGCAATAATGGCGGGGGCTACGTAAACACTGCGGAGGAGCTAATTGGTTTATTTCCAAATAGTCCTCATGCGTATATGCTAATGCTGAAAAATCAGATAGGTTTAGTAAAATCGATACCGCAAAAGGATTTATTTCCTAATAACACGAAGGTACTGATCAATGGCTATAGTGCGAGTGCATCTGAAATGACTGCGGCTGCACTATTAGATCACAAATCAGCTACTCTTTACGGACAACGAACTTATGGGAAGGGCTCCATGCAGTCGTTTTATCCATTGTCGGATGGGTCTTATCTAAAACTGACGGTGGCCGAATTTGCAGGTCCTAAAGGCACCGTTGTGAATAAAACAGGGGTGCAGCCACAGGTGGTGACCAAAGAGGGAATGGAGCTTGAGAAGGCCCATTTAGATACGATTTTAGAAAGCTATCCATCTTATAAACGATTATCTAAACTAGAAAATGTAGCGCAGACAAAACAATTCACGGTTACATTTTCAGAAGCTGTTCAGCTGAATAAAAAAGAGGGAATCGAATTGATCGCATTAGGTGATGCCAAGAAAATCCCTTTGAAAGTAGAACAAAAATCTACCAATCAAATTAAAGCAATACCGACAAAACTAGAAAAAGGAGCAGCCTACTTACTACTGATCCACCCTACCTTCCAATCTTCGAAAGACATTCAGATGGAACAAGGTGCTTACGTCGAGGTAACTGTTCAACAATAAGAGGGGGAACACTTGGTGTTTTTTGAATTTAGATTTTGGAAATATCTTTTCCATCAGCAAGACTTGGCGAATTCATTAAAGGATGCGACATTGCGCGATTTTAAGGGACGTGTATGGATGGTCGCTTTGTTAGGCGTGCTTCTTTTTGCACTTCGCGATATCTGGGGGATGCACACAGAAGGACTTACGACTTTATTTGCAAAGGGATTTGGAGAAACCTATATTATTGCTAGAATTGTCTCCTTAATAGGAGCTATTCTTTGGTCGCTTGTGTACATGGCATTTTATTTTTTCCTCATTTCTTACGTGCTTCATAAGCTTACGAACGTAGACTTATCTAAAGTTGCGGTGCTGCAACTATTTGTAGTCGGACTTCTTTTATTGGAAAAGGCATTTGTCTTTGTTTTATACGCAATCGTTGGTTATACAACAGACTTTTCAGTACTATCGTTTGGACCACTAGCGGCGGTGTTTTTAGATAATGATTTTTTTGTTTACTTCTTTAATGAATTAAGTCTAATTACTGGCTTAATCATTGCGATCCAGTTTCAGTTCCTGCGTAACTACACAGAATTGTCTACTCGAAATCTAATCATTATCTTAATAGCAATTCCTATAGTATTGGCATTACTTGTGGCAGGCTTTGAAGTTCTTCCTATTGAAACATGGATTGAAGGGGGGCAAGCCGTATGAATAAATGGTTAGTAATAGGAGTTTCTATTATTGTTTCTACGTTTATAGCAGCAAACGCAATTCTGCTGTTCGAGGAAAATAGTGAGATTGCGAGAACGTACTACTTAAAGGATCATGAAACTGTTCAAACGAATACATATTCCAAGGAGCTAGAAAAAGAATCGGTTGTAGTCCCAACGGATGCAGTGATGGTGACTGTCGATGTGGAACGAGTAAGTAATTTAGCGGTCTCAGAAGGTGAAGAAATAGGTGCTGATACCGAACTGGCCCAGCTAAAGCCAGATTTTGCTGAAGAGCAACGAGGCATATGGGAAACCGAGGTACAGGCCTATAGACAGGAACAAATGCAGTTAAATCAAATTATAAGTGACCTAGAGTATGAAAGATCGAATACAGAAGGGTCTTACACAGATACAGACACAGCTACTAGTAATACGAACGATGAGGTAACAGATGTCAATGTCCAGGTGGATGTTCAGCTTTCTCAAGACGGAAGCTATTCACAGGCTATTGGAGCAGCAAAGCAAAAGCTTGCGGAGGTAGACCGTCAGCTACAGATCATGGAAGCTCAGCTAAACCAGGAGCCGGGTGCAATGTCACTGCTTAGCCCAATCGCAGGAACCGTTGGATCGATTGAGAATAAAGACGGTAAATACTTTATCGAGATATATTCTGTAGAGAAATCATTGCTTACCTTCGTGCCTGAGAAAGAATGGCATAAGCTAGAAGCAGGAATGCTCGTACGAAATTATTCTTCACATAGCGAATCTATGGCAGAGGGAACGATTGCAACAATCACACAAGTCCCTGCAAATGGCTCTCCTTGGCTTTCGGCATATAAACAATATGACGCGCAATCAGAGGAGCCACTTTACGAGGTAATGATCCAACTAAACGAGCAGCCAGAACAGCTACCGTTTGCCGCAAACATGAACTCTGCCATTACAACAGAACAAGCAGAGAACGCAGTAACGATAAAAAGAGAATGGCTTTTAAACCCGACAAAGGAACAAGCCGAGCTTTACGTGTTAACTCCTGAAGGGAAGATTACACGAACTGCAGTAAATACTCCATTCCATTTAAACAAGCATGCTGTCGTATCAACAGGACTTGAAAATGGCATGATCGTCCTAGACGATAAACCAAAAACACCAGAAGCCCCAGCCTTCCTACCGTTCCCGTTGGAAACACCGTCATGGACGAGCATCAAGGCAGTTAGCTGGAAGGATTACGTTAAATACCTGACGTATAAATAATGTATTCTATTAAACTAAAAAGAGGATGTATGTTCACTCGGTGAGCATACATCCTCTTTTTTTTGATTAAAAGTGGTTGACCCGTTGCGGGATTATTACAAGTGCCTGGCACCTGTAATAATTTATTGGGTGATTGTAGTAATTTATAGCGGATTGTTGTAAATCAGGGGTGGCCAGCGTGGCTTGGGTTTGATTGCTATCTTAATCTATAAAAACGATTACTAATACTTAACATATTAATATTACTTCGCTATACTAAAGATTAATCTAAATTGAAAGTAAGGCGAATAACTATATGAACAACCAGTGGAAAATTTACGGTATACTCGTACTCGTTATGTTAATATGGGGCGCTAATCTTCCGATGCTTAAATATTTGATCGCAGAGGTATCCCCAGTAACCCTGACCGCCTTCCGTATTTTTACAGCTGGTGTTACAGTTTTTCTTATTTTATGGAAAATGAAAATGATTCGAAAGCCTTCGAAGCAGGAATGGAAATATATTGCGATAGGGTCTTTGACTAACGTAGTAATCCATCACTATTTCCTGAATATAGGGCTCTCGGTTACAAGTGGAACACACGGAGCACTGATCCTAGGGACAGGGCCAATGCTTACAGCGATAGCAGGAGCATTTATCCTAAGGTATTTTCCTTCTTTGATTCAATGGCTAGGTCTGGTATTAGGGATAATTGGGGTAAGCCTTTCTGTAGTTGGCGGTGGTGACTTAGGGGGCTCTGCCATCGGAGACTTCTTTGTATTCCTTGCTATACTTGCACAGGTCATGAGCTATATGGTGATAAGTAAGGCTGCCAGAACATTGGATCCAAGACTGCTGACAGCATATATGCTTGTAATCGGCTCATTTATATTAATGATTATCAGCTTTATACAGGAGCCAGGAGCAATTGTTCAATTTACAGAAGTAGATCCAGTATTCTGGTTGATTTTCTTTGCCTCTGCAATCCTAGGCACAGCAGTTGGTCACATGCTATACAACTACTCGATAGGTCAAGCGGGTGCAACTAAATCAGCGATATTCATGAACCTAAACACTATTTTCTCTTTAGTATTCTCTGCCATTTTCTTAAACGAGGTGCTAGGGTGGAATCATCTGGCCAGCCTAATCTTTATCATAGCCGGTGTAATACTCGGCTCAGGAGCAGCAGAGGATCTATGGAAAAAGCATAAAAAGAAAAAAGCAGCTGCCTAATATTCGGTAGCTGCTTTTTCATTGTTGCGTGAATATTACAGGTGCCTGGCACCCGTAATGTATTTAAAGCATTATGACAAGTGCCAGGCACCTGTAATAAAACAATCTAAAAAAAATAAAAAAAGTTTCCGTGCGACCCCCACAAAAATGAGTGAGCCTTCGAATAACTAAGTGTCCGGGTAATACTTGGACAAAAATTTATACGAGGTGATTATATGCAAAATTGGAAGAAGACTGGTGCTGCTCTATTAGTGGCAACTTTGACAGTATCAGGCGCAGGCTATGCTTGGGCGAACAATAATTACGACACCGTAAACATTAATGACGTAAACAAAAACACACAGGAAACATCGTCAGCTTCTGAGACAGCACAGGTAACGCCGACTCAAGCGGTTGCATCAACATCAACGACTGCAGCAACAGCACAAACGACTACAAACAAGGATCTTCCCGTGGAATTGGCAACCGAAAAGCTAGTTGGATTGGTGAAGGCATATGAAACTGCTAGTAATGATGACGCAAAAGCAGCAATCTTGAACGTGATTAATCGAGTTATTGCAGAGTATGAAACGACTCAAAAAGATATCTACCAAAAGAAAGCTCCAGAGCTTACGGCTGCAATCGATCGATTAATCGTGTTATTCAAAGACTATCAGCAAGCACCTAATGCAGACAAAAAAGCAGCAATTATCGCTCAAGTAAAAACTGTAGTTACGGAGCTGCAAAATTATTTAGCTAAACAAGAGGAACCCAAAGAAAATACGCCACCAGTCATTGTTCCTCCAATTAAAGACAAAGACAAAGCAGACAGAGATAAGAAAAAAGCAGAGCTAGAAAAGAAAAAGGCTGAAGAAAAAGCAGCTAAGGAAGCAGCAAAGGCAGCTGCTGAAGCAAAAAGAGCACAAGAAAAAGCTGCAGCCGAAGCAAAAAGAGCGCAAGAAAAGGCAGAACGCGAAGCAGCAAAAGCTGCAAAGCAAGCTGAAATAGAAGCAGCGAAAAAAGCTAAAGCCGCTGAATTGGCTGCAAAAAAAGCAGCTCACGAACAAAAGAAAGCTGAACAGAAACCAAAGCATCCTAATGGTAAAGATGAAAACCATCATCACAAGGGACCAAAGCACAATCAACAACCAAAACATGATAAGCATCAAAAACATAAAGATCACCATAACAAACATGACCACAAACATGGTCATCATGGGCAAGGAAAAAATGATAGAAATTAATCATATTTCAGAATACCGCTTTTCATTTCCCGGATAGACAGATACAATACAGGTTTATACGGAAATAATGAGAACGGAGGGTATATATGCTTTTGTCCATCATTCATGGCCTCTTCAAATCAAAACAGAATAAAAGAAAGCTAGAATTTGGGACAATGGCTGGCGATGAGGAGGTAATCAATGACCTCCTCTTAGCCAATACCTCCTTTATAAAGAAAACGGCGGCTTACATTTGCAAGCGGCCAATCGATGAACAGGATGAAGAATATAGCATCGCGCTTAATGGATTTCATGAAGCGGTCCTTGCATTCAATCCTGAGGAAAATGCATCCTTACAAACACTTGCACATCTTATTATAAAAAGGCGACTTGTTGATTTTATTCGAAAGGAAGCTACCCGCAAGGAAAAGGTGCTTCTACTCCAAACGGGGGCTACCGAGGAGAGAATAGACGAGCAGCATTATATATGGAACGAGCAATCCATTGAATCATACACAGAAGAACAGCGAGCGGAAGCAAGGAGAGAGGAACTAGTACGGTATGGGGAGCTGCTAGCAACTTATAACTTGTCATTTGACGAGTTGACGGCTTCAGCCCCAAAGCACAAGGATACACGGAAAACTGCCTTCCTAGTGGCACAAATCATTTCCGAATCTGAAGAGCTTTACGAGTCCTTTATCAAACATAAAAAGCTTCCGCTCAAGAATATCGAAGCACTTGTTGATGTATCACGAAAAACGTTGGAACGGCATCGCAAATATATGATAGCCGTCGTACTGCTACTCAACAGTGACTTCGTTTATATAAAAGATTATGTGAAGGGAGAAATCATATGATGCGCAACTTTCGAGGCGTTGTCTGTGAGAAGAAAGATGATTACTATGTCTTTCTCACAAGTGAGGGCGAATTTCTGCGCGGCATCCCATTGGTTGATGACCCAATGATTGGTGTCGAGGTAGAATTTCAATTGCTAGAAGCAAAAGCTCCATTTTTACTGACACAAATAAAGCCTAAAATTCTAGCCCCAATACTTGTCGCGGCAATTGTTCTCATATTTTGTGTCGCATCTTTGATCCCTCAGCAAACGAGCGCTTATGCTTATGTACAATTAGAAGGTGAGCATGCTGTCGAAATCGGTGTAGATGAGGACGGGCAGGTTATTTCACTCCGTTCTCTCGATGAAGACACTCCTATCGATATTAATAATTGGGAGGACCTAGCGCTTGCTGCTGTCTTAGTCCACGCAGTCAAGCAGGTAGGAGCAGCTCAGGATGAATTAGTAATCACAACCGTTTATGAGAATGAAACCAATCAAGAAGTAAAAGCTCAAGTAAACGAAGCGGTAAAAGAAGTAAAGGCAGTACAATCAGAGCAGCATATTAATGTAACAGAAAGCTCTGCAGAAGAACGTAAAAAAGCAAACAAAAATAACACATCCATTCAAAAGTACAAACAAAAAGAACAACAACCAGTTAAAGAAAACAAAACCAGTGTAGAACAACAAAACAATTCCAGTGTAGATAAACAAAATAAAACCAGTGTAGAACAACAAAATAATTCCAGTGCAAAGCAACAAAAAAAATCCAGTGTAGATGAAAAACAAAAAACCAGTGTAGAAAAGCAAAAACCAGCCGTTCCAGCTCCGTCTCCAGCTGCCACCCAGAAGCCAGAGAAAGAGAAAAAGGAACAACCAAACAAACAAGAAAATGCACCAAAAAATAAAACTCATAATCCCGAAACCAAACCGAACCCTAACCAGTCAAAAGATAAACCGAAACACTCGAACGACCGTAAACACAAGGATGAAAAACAACACCCATCCAGGAACGATCACAAAGGTGTAGGTCCAAAAGACAATAATAAAGGGCACGACAAACCGAAAAACAATCATCACAATGGCAACAATCAAGGCAATCACCATAGAGACAAGAATAACAACCATAGGCCATGAGCTTCTACTTTGCTATGAGTATGTGTAGACTCATGGGCCACATTAAAAATGCTTTGTCTTATTAGACGAGGCATTTTTTTTCGTATAAATGGAGAATCGGTCGGTTCTCCCGACAAAATTCCAAAACCAACTATGTTACAGGTGCCAGGCACCTGTAACAAACCATCAACCAATCCCCCCTAAGATAATCAGTATAAAAACAAATAAAAATACAATTGACTTTATATTTATACATAGTTATAATATTTCTAACAAATGGTAAGAGGTGAGTGCATGAAGGTAGGTATTATCGGAGCAACAGGATACGGTGGGCTTGAGTTAGTTCGTTTCTTACATAATCATCCTGAAGTGGAAGTCGTTGATCTGTTCTCTTCATCCGAACAGGGTATACATTTTTCGGATAAATATTCACATTTAATGAATATTCATGACCAACCACTTTTAGAAATTGAGTCTGATAGATTAGCAGAGTACGATGTATTGTTTACGAGCACTCCCTCAGGGGTCTCATCCAATCTACTGCCAGCACTTATCGGCAAAAAGCCGAAGCTGATTGATCTATCAGGTGATTTTCGTCTAAAGGATCTAGCTGCATACGAGCAATGGTATAAAAAGTCACCAGCCCCGGCGGATGCGGTAGAACAAAGCGTATACGGGTTAACGGAATGGAACACAGCCGCTATCGCAGAAGCCCAGTTGATCGCAAACCCCGGATGCTATCCTACAGCCGTCCTGCTTTCCTTGCTGCCCCTTATCAAAGAGAACCTAATCGACGTAAGTCATCTCATTATTGATGCTAAAAGTGGTATCTCTGGAGCAGGCAACAAGCCGAGCCAAATGACACATTACAGTGAAACAAATGAAAACACGGCAATATACAAGCTACATGAGCATCAGCATATTCCAGAAATTGAACAGGCGATTCAAATGTTCACAAACCAGTCGGCACCAATCACCTTCACGACGCATCTTGTTCCAATGACAAGAGGAATCCTGGCAACAAGCTACGCACCGGTAAACGATGGCGTCACAGAAGCAGACCTAGTAAACGCTTTACAAGAAACATACGTAAACCATCCATTCGTACGAATCATAAAAGAAACCAATAAATTCGGCACCAACCAAGTGTATGGCTCTAACTATTGCGATATTCACGTAAAAGTAGATCCGCGCACGAACCGAGCAACAATCGTCTCGGTCATCGACAACCTAGTCAAGGGCGCAGCCGGGCAGGCCATTCAAAACATGAACGTTCAATTCAATCTCAACCAAACGACAGGACTCTCGCTCGTACCATTATTCATTTAAAGGAGGAAACCCCATGTTGACAGAAACAATGACGATGAAGCGCATCACCTACAAAAACATCGCTTCACCAAAAGGTTTCAAGGCGACCGGCATCCACTGCGGCGTTAAGCACAAGAAAAAAGACTTAGCCCTACTCACAAGTGAGGTGCCCGCTAGCGTTGCTGGGGTTTTCACGACGAATGCAGTCCAAGGTGCGCCACTTATCGTAACGAAGGAAGTTGTATACACCACACAGAAAATGCAAGCACTCATCGTGAATTCAGGAATCGCAAACTCCTGCACAGGAAAGCAAGGCCTAATCGACGCCTACACGATGCAGGAAAAAACAGCAGAAAAGCTTGGTATTAATCCAAACTTAGTTGGAGTTGCCTCCACTGGCGTTATCGGTGAAATGATGAAAATGGAGCCGGTCCTAGCGGGAATCAAACACCTCGAGCCAATCGACGAGCTAGAAGGAGCTATCAATTTCTCCCAGGCGATTATGACAACCGATACAGTAACGAAGGACACCTCCTACAAAACCGTCATCGACGGAAAGGAAGTCATCATTGCAGGAACCGCCAAGGGGTCCGGCATGATCGAGCCTAACATGGCGACAATGTTTGCCTTCATCACAACAGACGCCAATATCGAATCAAACCATCTGCAGGATGCACTAAAATACATCACAGATGTTACTTTCAATTCCATTACAGTAGACGGCGACACATCCACGAACGACATGGTAGTCGTAATGGCAAACGGCTTAGCGGAAAACAATCCATTGACTCCACTTCATCCAGACTGGGATAACTTCGTCCAAACGCTTCATACAGTCGCATTGGATTTAGCTAAAATGATTGCGAAAGACGGAGAAGGAGCTACCAAATTGATTGAGGTAGAAGTTAAGGGTGCGGTCAACGATGAGGAGGCGCGTAAAATTGCCAAGACGGTCGTAGGCTCACCGCTAGTTAAAACTGCGGTTTTCGGCAGTGATGCCAACTGGGGAAGATTGATTTGTGCTGTTGGTTACAGTGGTGCAACGATAGATCCGAACGCTATTAAGATTTCAATCGGTCCAACGCCAGTTGTACAAAATGGGGAGCCTGTCCCATTCTCTGAAGAAGTAACAATGCTTTATTTAAAGCAGGCAGAAGTGAAATTTTTAATCGAATTGAACCAAGGGGAAGGCCAAGGAACTGCATGGGGGTGTGATTTGACTTATGACTACGTTCAAATCAATGCAACCTATCGTTCCTGATCGCATCGTTATTAAGCTTGGAGGCAGTATGCTGGAAGGGTTAAATGAACAGTTTTTCAAAAACTTCAAAAAGCTACAAGCTGAGGGCAATGAAATCATAATCGTCCACGGCGGCGGCCCAGCTATCAACAAAGCACTAGCTGACAAGGCAGTAGCTTCCACTACAATTAATGGCTTCCGAGTAACTTCCGAGGAAGCGGTAGACATTGTCCAGTGCACACTCGTCGGCAAGGTCAATCCAGTTCTAGTGCTCCAGCTCAATCAAAACGGGATTGCAGCTGTAGGTTTAAGTGGCTATGATGGCAATCTACTTGAATGTGACTTCTTAGACAAGGAGACGTACGGCTTCGTCGGAGAAATAAAAAAAGTAAACACCGGCATACTGGAAACACTGCTTGTAAACGGTATTACGCCAATCATTTCCTGTATTGGCTGCCTACCAGACTCAACGCCACTCAATATAAATGCAGACACAGTAGCAAGTAAGATTGCTTTAGCAATCAAAGCAGATTGCCTGCTGCTAGTAACAGACACACCAGGTATCAAAATCAACGGAGAAGTCCAAGAGGTCGTGCAAACATCCTCTATCAAGGATTGGATAGCATCCGAAGACATATATGGCGGGATGATTCCTAAGGTCACTGCAGGTATGGAATGTCTAAAAGAAGGCATTCCGTCCGTCAAAATTGTAGATGAAAAGCTAAACGGCACAACGATAGTTCATCAGGAGGTTTTTGCATGAGTTCTCTTTTTCCAAACTACGCCCGACGCCCCGTACATTTAATAGAAGGAAAGGGCACAATCGTCACTGATGATCAGGGCAAAAAATACTTGGATTTCACTAGTGGCATAGCGGTGCTCAGCCTAGGGCATGCGCACCCTGCCATTGTAAAAGCAATCCAAGAGCAAAGCGAAAAGCTTTGGCACACATCCAATCTATTCGAAAGTAAAAAGCAAGAACAGCTTGCAAGCACTCTAATAGAAGAAACTCACTTTTCTCATGCTTTTTTCTGCAATAGTGGAGCCGAGGCAAACGAAGCTGCCATCAAGCTAGCCCGTAAGCATACAGGGAAACACACGATCATTACCTTCGAGAACTCTTTCCACGGCAGAACGTTCGGAGCGATGTCCGCAACTGGTCAGGAAAAAGTACGTCAGGGCTTCGGCCCAGTGCTAGAGACATTCAAAACTGTGCCATTCAATAATGTGGAGCAGCTAGAGGCTTCTATCGATGAAGAGGTCGGTGCAATCATGCTGGAGGTTATTCAAGGAGAAGGGGGAGTCAACAAAGTTACCCCTGAATTCGCCGAAGCAATCTCTAATATATGTGAATCCAAGGGAATACTATTGATTGTAGATGAGGTTCAAACAGGCATCGGCCGAACAGGTACCCGCTACGCCTACGAGCAAACCGTCTTAAAGCCCGATATAATGACACTAGCAAAAGGATTGGGCGGTGGCTTTCCAATCGGTGCCATGCTAGGAACAAGAGAGCTAGGAGAAACATTTAGTCCTGGCACACATGGTACAACGTTCGGAGGCAACCCATTAGCAGTCACTGTTGCCCAAGCAGTCCTAGAAAACGTATTTGAATCGGAGTTTATAGATGAGGTTAATAAAAAATCTGAGTATCTAGTGCATAGACTGACGGAGGTATTGCCATCCTATAAAGTAGTTGGTGCCGGCTTATTACTAGGACTCGTCTGTGAAGACGAAGCGGCACCATACATAACCAATGCAGAAAAAGCCGGACTTTTATTAGTAGCAGCAGGACCAAACGTCATTCGTCTCTTGCCACCATTAACAGTAACTCGTGATGAAATCGATCAAGCAGTAGAAATCTTACGTACAATATTAAACTAAATAACCTTGAATTAAAGCGCTCAGCGAACCGCTATTCACAAACATGGACCACTCTTAATAGAGGGGTTCTTTTTGTGTTTCCTCCTTTATATAGAAGAAAAGCTAGATTTCAATAGTATTACAGGTGCCTGGCACTTGTAATAATTAGCAGTTTTAAAGGCACACATTATATAAATATAGCAAATTCTCTTTGAATCTTTCCAAAGATATAAAACTTAGTTCCTATGCTTATAAGACTAGTATTTCAAGTATTTTACAGAAGTTTTACAACGTAAAAAGAGATATTACGATGAAAAAAGTTTGTAATTAGGTTTATAAGGTAATATGCAAGTTCTATTATACTATCCGTGATGGGTCATAAAAATATCATTGTAAGATAAGGAATTCAGAGATTATAAACCTAAAAAGGAAGTATAAGTAAAACGAAGTCTATTTGGATATTTAAAAAAAGAAGTAGAAAACGATAAAAAAACATCGACCCATGAATGAGACGATGCTAAGTTAATTTCCATTTATAAATTCTCTTCATAAAATAAGAAAAGAAGCATCCGAAGATCAGATGCTTCTTTTCTTGAGCGATAAAACGAAGGAAGTAGAAGGCTGCACACTAATTAATGTACAAACAAGTTTACGGCGTTACACATTTATAAGTAACCTTCTATACTGTACATCATAACATATATTTGGAAAAATGCACGCCTTTTTCTAAAAAATATAAAATTATTTTTTTAATCAGACTTATCCTAATAAATGGAGATAGGCAAGAATATATCAAACTATATTGTAAAAAGAAAAAATTCTAAAAAAGACTAGCCTAAATGGTAATATTACTGTATTATGGAAAGTGTAATGCAGTCACTGGTGCTTTCATAACATCATTCTTTAAAAAAACTGGTAAACTTTCTATATTATTGGTTGATTTTAGTATAAGAGTTGGGTATACTCATATATTGTTAGGGTGATGATAATGGACGCGATCAGGCGACCGCTTTTACACACTAAAAAAAATGCAACACACAAGCGAAGGGAGATCACAAGTTTATGAAGAAAAAAGCTATTAAAATTGCAGCTTCAACTGCAGTAGCAGCTTCAGCATTCGTTGCAGCAGCACCAGCTCAACAAGCAGATGCAGCAACAAACGTAAATCAATTAATCACAGACGCACAAAATGCAGGTACAGTTCTTAAATGGGCTATTTCAGTAGAAGGTACTGCTGACTACAAAAATGAACCATGGACTGAGTACAACAATGCTAAAAATGCAGTAAAAAAAGCAGAGGATGCAATCGCTAAATTAGATGCATCAGCAAAATTAGCTTCTCAAGCTAAATTAGTAGATCCAAAAGTAAGTATCACTCGTGCAGGAGCATACATTGATGCTATTACTTCTGGTAAGAAAATCCTTGCTAAAAACGCTGCTTTCGAAGCTGCTGTTAAAGCGGGTAACCTAGATCAAATCGAAAAAGAATATCATGTAGTAACTGAAGAATTCCGTAAACAAACGATTCTTAACTACCGTGTTTATGGACAATCAACTCGTGATGAAATTCTTAAAGAATACAAATTACCAATCGAAAAAACAGTTCGTGGCTATGCTAACGAAGTAACTGTTCATATGCTTACTAAAGCAGCAGCAGCTGACGTAAAAGCTAACAAATTAGAAGAAGCAGCTCTTAAATTAACTGAAGCTCAATCAATTCTTGATTCAGCTGATCTTAAATGGGAGACTACTCTACAAAAATCTGCTGATGATGTAGCAGCTTCTATGCCACTTCAAGTGTTATCAGTATCACGTACTGACAAAAACACTGTAGTAGTTAAATTCTCTAAAACTCCTGCTGATCTTTTAGCAGCTGGACAATTCACATTTGATAAAGGTCTTGTTGTTCAATCTGCAACTCTTGGAACAGACAAAAAGACTGTAACTTTAAAAACTACTGATCAAGTAGCTGGTACAACTTATGCATTAGCTTACCAAGGCGTAGCAACTGGTAAATCATTCTCAGTACCTGCTAACCCAAATGATGGTTCTACAACTATCGATGCTGCTGATACAGCTCGTCTTGAAACAACTAACACTAGAACATATACTGCTAGCGTTAAAAACTCAGATAATGGTAACTACACTGGATTAGTTGAAGTTCAACTAAAAAATCCAAATGGTACTGACTACACTGGTCCTGCTTACATCAGCAATGTTGATGGAATCGGTAACGATTATGCTCAAAATGTTGAAGTTGAAGCTGGTATTGACGGAAAAGTAACAATCGTTGTTTCAGTTCCTGAAGGTGAAGAGTCAACAGTACTTTATCCATTATTCACAAACTTAGAAGATACTTCTAAAACTGTTAAAGGTGGATTAACTTACTTCTACGAAGCAGCTGAAACTGGTTCAGTTGCAGCTAGTGGAACTTTCGGTGCTGACGCATTCGATTTTGTTGATAAAACAAATAACTATGCTGTTTTAAGCGGAGTTAAATTAAACTTTGACAGCAATGATACATTCATCATTGAAGGTAAAGTGGTTTCTTTGGATGCTTTCAAAGCAGCACTTTCAAAAAATGATACTTATACTGTAGATTACCAAAAAAATAAAGCTAACACTTCTGTATTCAATATCATTGAAGACACAGATGCTAATGCAGATATTGAAATTACAAATCCTGCAAAAGTATTAACTTATGATGGTACTACTTTCCGTTTAACTGGTGAAGGCCAAGCTGGAAACAAAGTATACATCTATAAAGAAAAAGATGCAGTAACATCAATTGATGCTGATGATACTGAAGTAGCTCTTAATGAAGATACTTTAGTTGCTGAAACTACTGTTGGATCTAACGGTACTTGGGCAGTTCAAGCTTCTAACTTAACTCAAAATGCTACAAACAAATTATATGCAGTACAAGTTGCTAAAGGTGACACTCAATCAGATGCTATCGCAGATGGTACGTACACTTCAGCTTACTTAAACGTTGGTGCTTTCGCAGCTACTTCAATTACATGGAATGACGAAGCTAGCGCTGGATTAAGCATTGGAGATACTTTAGAATTTGATTTCTTAAACAATCCTGACTTTGGTCATGATTTCAAGAATGGTACAGGAACTATCAAAGTTGATGATGGTTATGGAAAAACAGCTACATTAACTGTTCAACATACTTCAACTACTGCTGCACATACATTAGTAATTACTAAAGTTACTGCACAAAATGACTTTGACTTCCAAAAAGAAGCTGGATCTGGTAACTTCTACAATATCGACAGCATTTCTGGAGTACAAAACCAAGATAACGTATCTTACAAGCTTTCTGCATCTGTAAAATACTTTACAAAATAATATAATCTTAGTTCACCTAAGTTATATATTTTAAAAAACCCCTTAGGCTTACAAGCCGGGGGTTTTTTTTATACAAAATAAATGGGGAAATACAGAGTTAAAGAATATATTAAGTTATAAATGACTCAAGTATATGTTTAAATATAAGGGGGAAATATGTTTGAAAAAGAATAATATTAAACTGGCAATTGCTTCCACAGTTGCAGCTACCGCTATAATTTCACCTGTCCAAGTCTCTCAGGTTAACGCTGCGAATAATATCGACCAGCTAATGGTTAATGTGCAAAATGCAAGTACTGTGTTAAAGTGGGCGATTTCTGTTGAAGGATCTGCTGATGGTGTTACGCAACCTTGGGAACAATATAATAACGCAAAAAATGCACTAGCAAGTGCTGAGAAAGCTATAAGCTCACTTAGTTTTTCCGAACAATTAAAATATGATGCAAAATTAACAGAGGCTAAGCTTCAATTAAAACGTACACAAGCGTATTTAGATGCTATTACAGCAAGTAATAAAATTAAAGAAAGAACAAGTGCACTTTCTACTGCAGTACTATTAAATGATTTAGATCAAGTTGAAAAAGCCTACCATGAAATGACAGCAGAGTTTCGTAAGCAAACCATTTTATTGGATAGAGTATACGGACAATCTACAAGAGATAAAATCCGTAACACTATAAAGGGGCCTGCAGAAAAACTAATAAATGAGCTAAAAAATGAAGTTACTGTTCATATGTTAACGAAAGAGGCAAAAGAAGATATTAGATTATCAAGGCAAGCTAATGCTCTTAGAAACATAAATGAAGCTCAAGCTATATTAAATGCTAATATTCTTAAATGGGAAAGCTCTCTCCAAACAAGTTTAAACGGAGTTATTAACTTGTTACCAGTGCAAATTTCATCTATTAGCAGGACAAGTGATACTACATTAAACTTAAAATTAAATAGGCCAGTAACTTCTGTTAGAACTTCAGAATTTACAGCCGATAATGGTCTAGTAATTACAAATGCTGTTCTAAGTAAAGATGGGATGACGGTAACATTAACTACATCGGCTCAAACTCCAAGTTTAAAATATGCGATAAAGTATAAAGGAAGTTCGGTTAGCTTTTCCGTACCTGGCAGTATTGCCACAATACAAATGGAAAGTTCTGAAACACAGCACAGAGACACATCTGAAGTTTTATCTTTAAAAGGTACTTTTGCTGGTTCATATGGTTATAACACTATTAAAATAGACATTCCCACTGGATTGAAAGTATTATCTATTAATGGAATTGAAAATAATATTAGTGGTTCTAAAAGTGTAAATGTCTTACCAGATAAGAACGGATCAGTTACCATAACATTTACTGCAAGTAGCTTAAGCTCTTCAGCATTAGATAAGGTTATTACTTTTAGTAAATTAGAAAATAGCAGAGAAGTAGAGACTTTAACTTCTCCAAAATTAAACTTCTATACTCCTGCTAAAACAGGTACTATTTCAAGTAAAAAAGTATACTATGTTGATGTTGCTAATAACTACTTTGTTACAACAGATGGGGCAAAATATATTTTTAAAGGAAACTCCAATACGTACAAAAATGAGGGAGTAGCAGTTTCTTTAAATACGTTTAAAGATGCTTTAGATATAAATGATACGATCACTGGTAACTATCAACCTAATTCTTCTTCAAATTTTAATATTTCAACAAATTATTATTCTGTTCCATTGTTGCTAGACTCTGAGTTTTCATATAAATCTAGTTCAGGTTATCGCATGATAGGTAACGAAATCGAGCTAACTGGAAGTGGACAACCAAACTATGAAGTGTTCTTTTTCAAAAGTTCGGGTAGTTACATGGGTAAAGTAAAAATGAATTCAACAGGCAAATGGAAGTTTAAAACATCTATAGAACAAAATAATATTACTAATATCTATATGGTTCAACAAGAGGCAGGAAAAAAGACACCAACTTATAATAGTGGTAGTCTTTTCAAAATCATTGAAGGACCATTTAATTTACTTTCTATTACTAATGGCAAAACCGATGATCAGGATCTCTCTAACGAAGAACTAACTTTTACTATTGCGCCTATTAAACGAACTAATGGAACAATAGTAGGTCAAGACCAGGCGGTCATTTCTAAAAACTCATATATAACATTAAAAGATGAAGATGGTACTACTGTAAAGTATACTAATAATCTAAAAGGAAACATTTTTAGTAAGACTACGAATGGTTTTAAAATAAAATTCGGTAAAACAATAGATGATACAATTGCTGCCGAGATAATGGAAGCGGGGACTGTGGAAGGATTATCTGGCCCTCTTCAAGTAGTAAGTATTAGTGGCATTAAAAATCCTTATAATTTTGACTTAGTACTGGATTCAGATTTTGTTATAAATAAATATTAATTATTAAAGACGCTAAAGGATAACTTTAGCGTCTTTTTAATTGTTATATAAAAATATTATTCACTATTTTTATGGAATATATATCAAATTATATAAGAATAATATAGAATTATAGTTAGACATATGTTGGGATTTAAATGTAATAATATGTCGACTTTATTAAATAGGAGATGAATCTTTAGTCATGAGAGAAGAAGGTGAAAAGAAATTGCTTAAAAAAGTTACAAAAATGAAATTGTCTTTAATTGTAATAGTAGTTTTACTAATTACAACTCCAACGGTTTTTAGTGCAGAGAGTACGGAATTTCAAGCATATAAGCCGTTGCAAAAAGAACAACCTGCTTATGTAGAAGGGGAATTATTAGTAAAGTTTTCTAATGAAGGGTTATCTGAAGCAAGCCTAAAACAAAAAGGTATAAAAATAAAAGAGATGATTACCGATAATGTGGCTGTAATAGAAATACCTCAATACAATAAAACTAAAAATCTAGTTAGTACCTTAGAATCGGTAGAGGGAATATTAGAAGTCCAACCTAATTATATTTATTATCCTACAGAAATTTCTAATGACCCTTTTACTGAATATCTTTGGGGATTGAACAATTCTGGTCAAAAAATTCTAAATTCTATGGGAAAAAAGGATATGGATATAAATATCCCAGAAGCGTGGAAGCTAACTGAGAACAGAGAATTAAAAGAAGTAGTAGTGGCCGTCATAGATACTGGTATACAAATAGATCATCCAGATTTAAGAGAAAATATTTGGGTAAATGAATTAGAAGCAAATGGTTTGCCCGGAGTAGATGATGATAAAAATGGTTACATAGATGATATTAATGGTTTTGATTTTTATTTTAATGATGGAAGTGTTTTTGACTCCTACGATGACGATGATCATGGGACACATGTTGCTGGCACAATTGCAGCATCGACGAATAATAATTTAGGAATAGCAGGAATTGCCCCTAATGTTAAAATAATGCCTTTAAAATTCCTTGGCCCATATGGGGGGTATTCCTCTGATGCAATCAGAGCAATTGAGTATGCTAAAAATAAGGGCGTTAAGATTTCTAATAATAGTTGGGGCAGTAATAATTATGATTCCTTCTTAGAATCAGCTATTAAGGAATCTAATATGTTATTTGTTGCAGCAGCTGGTAATGATGGAGTTAATAACGATTATATTCCACACTATCCATCAGATTATAAAAGCTCCAATATAATTAGTGTTGCAGCACTTAACAATCAAGGCAATTTGGCTAGTTTTTCAAACTATGGCACAAAAAATGTTGATATAGCTGCACCAGGAGAAAATATTTTAAGTACTATACCAGGATATTATGCATATATGAGCGGAACTTCTATGGCCGCACCTCACGTAACAGGTGTAAGTTCTTTAGCTATGGGTATTTCAGACGACCTTAGTCCTGAACAATTTATTGAGCTGATAAAGCAAACGGGAAGAACGGTTCCTGGGAGTGCAAAGACATCCTCAGGAAAAATGATTGATGCTGAAAAATTAATTGAAAATATTAATCCTATAAATTTGAAAGTAGAAGAAGTTTTTGATAGTTCGTTATATATAAAAGGGACTACAGAAGCTAAGGCAAAAATCACGGTGAAAGATTCAAATAACAAATTAATTGGTAGTGGTAGTGCTGATAAGAATGGTGAATTTAAAGTAAAACTTAAAGAGAGGCAAAAAACAAATAGTAGACTATCCATTTTTTCTACGGTAGCTAAAAAAGGATCTGACACAATTGTCGTTGTAAGTCATGATAATATTAGGCCTGAATTGAAAGAGGCATTAACGGTAACTAATACTAGCTCGACTATCGAAGGGATTGTATCTGAGGAATCAACTATTAATGTAATAACATCTACCAAGCAGTTTAAAGGCAAAACCGATGCCAACGGTAAGTTTAAAATTACGGTTGGTAAACAATTAGTAGGCTCAAAAGGTTCAATTGAAATTTCAGACCATGCTACTCCTTCCAATACTTTGGTATTGGATTTTGTAGTGAAGGATGGTCTAGCTCCAACTATAAAAAAAGTGGATACGATTTATGATACTTCTCTGTATATTGAAGGGGAAGTGAGTGAAAAAGCAAGGATTGAATTTTTTACTTCAAACGATAATAAAAACTGGACACTGATAAATAAAGAACCAGTTTTAACAACTCAAAATAATCGTTTTTCTTACGAATTAGAAAAACCTTTGACCAAAGGAACAAAAATAAAAGTAACAGCAGTAGATGACGATGCGAACTACAGTAAAGAGACTGTTACTACAGTATTGCAAGATAAAAAGCCGCCATTGTTAGTGGAACCTAAAACATTATCATTGAATGACGCTAGTGAGAATGAAATTGTTGGTAAGTTAAATGAAAAAGGTACAGTAGAAGTAAAAATAGGCAATGAAACTATTGTGGATATAACAGAAACTGAGAAAAACGGTATCTTCAAAATTAATATACCAATGCAAAAATCAAATACAAAAGTTAATTTTATATTTAGGGATTCTATTGGAAACAAACTAGAAAAAGTTGTTACGGTTTCAGATGGTACAAAACCAGTATTTTTAGATGATAATCTACCTAAAATATATAATACAAGTAAGTTAATTCAAGGAAAAGTAAGTGAAAAATCCAAGGTAGTAGCTAAGGTTAAAGGGAAAATTATCGGCACAACTATAACGGACAATGATGGGAATTTCACAATAAAACTAAAGCAACTTCTAAATATAGGAACTGATATTGAACTACAAGCAACAGACTATGCCAAGCCAAAAGGATTAGATAGTGACGTTTTAAATATTTCTGTTGAACACGATAATACCTTCCCTGTACTTTTGGAAAGTGATGCGGCTGATAATTTAACTTCAGTCAGTGGGAAAGTTAGTAAAGAGGCAACAGTCGAATTAATGATTGGTGAAAGATTACTAACTAAAAAACCAATAGCAACCGATATTAATGGAAACTTCAAAATTAGCATTGCTAAACAATTGGCTGGAACAAAAATAAGTCTATTAATAAAAGATTTGGGTGCTAATCAAATTGTTGAGGAAGTAGTAGTGCAAGATAGAACGATACCATTAATTAAAAAAGTAGATAATTTTTATTACCAAACATCTTCTGCAATTTCGGGCATTATTAACGAAAGTAGCACCGTTTCTATTTACAATGTGAACGCCAATAAACCGTTTGGGATTCCCATAGCCTCTGGAGTTTCAGATGATAATGGTAATTTTAAAATTGAGATAGATGAGCAGCCTATCAATACTAAACTAGCGATTGTAGCAGTAGATTCTAGTGGAAACATTAGTAAACATAAGATAATAACAGTAATAAAAGATAGAACAGCACCTACTTTGAAAATGGAGGATATATACACTGACAACCAAGAGATAAATGGAACATTAAGTGAAGAAGGTTATGTAGTAGTTAAAATAGGTTCCATGAGTTTTAATACGGTGACTGATCACACTAACTCCTTTAAAGTTATATTAGATGAGTACTTAGCTGCAAGGACTAGAATAAATGTTACTGTTGAAGATATTGTAGGAAATAAAAGAAGCTACAATTATACAGTGAAAAAGTAAATTCCTGCTAAGGTATAAGATTTGAAGAAAACAAAATCGCTTTAAACGTGTCTATTTTTGGATTTTCTAATTTGTGATTATAATTACGATATTATAAAAATAAGATAGGTAACCAATAATATCTCTCGCTTGTAAGTACACTGAACTAAATTAGCTGATTGAATTACTGTTAAAGTTATATACTGAAAGAATTAACATGAAATCCCCCAAAGAAATTATTTCTTTGGGGGATTTAATTATCCTTCAAATTCGATACTTTACCTACAAGTATATCTATTTAATTGTCTGTGGTACCTTCATTAAACCCGGGATAAATCCTTCATTTTATCAAGCCTCTCAAATCCACCCAGTTGTGTACTTAATTATTATTTGGAATATGATGGAGAGGGGAAACAATCCACACATTCAAAATTATATTTCAAGCACTAGAAACCAATAGTTTAATAAAAATCTTTCCTTCTTTATTCGACACAATACGCTATAAGATGCTGTCGAAATTAAACGAAAAAAGAAGATTATACAAGTAAAAGAATTCAAATGTCGTAAATTGTCGGAATAATATAATTTATTTATTCTTGAAATATTTGTATATTTTAAGAGGGGTATTAGGAATAAAGGTTTACTATTGACAATCATGTATACGATGAAAGTCTCCTGTGCAGTGCTGGCCCAAACCGGCATTAGGTAAAACTAAAAGTATATTACGGAAATAACGACGTTCTAGCAATTTAAGTGATGCAACAAGTAATTTTTAAACAGTAGAAGAATAAAAAACTCAAAAAGATATTGCTCGAGGTTTGGGGACAGAGCTGATAGGAGGTGAGGAAGCAGTAGTGCTATCAACTCAACTTAATAAACTGGGAAAGTAAGTTTGCACCAATTAAATAAGGTGTAACAGATAGAGGAAAACTTCAATAAAATTAGCTTGAAGATGCTGCAATCTAATAGTTCATATAATCAATGATCTGTAAAAATCTGTAGATGAAAATTAAATTGTCTTCGTTAACACTGTCCTGATTGTCAATCAATAAATCAAGAAGAATAGTTATTTCCCTATCCCCAGGTCACGAAGTGCAAAATATATATAATTTTTCGAATTAAAGATAACTAATTTTTAATATTCTAATCATATAAATAGAGTCTAGCACATAGAATGGTAGGTATGAATTTTTACATTCGATACTTATTTTAATAGGAAGGGTGCGAACCTCATAAAAAGACATTAGCTTAAAGAACGCTTAAAAGTAATATCAATTGTTCTAATAGGGGGAAACTAAGTGGATAAAAAACTGGTTAATAAGTTTTTTAAAGTGTTTTTGGTAATAGCTATGGTCTTTACGATGTTCAGTCCAATAATGACTGCATCAGCAAATGGAGATAAAAAACAATTCAAGCCAGACATTCCAAATGAAAGTACAATGGAGCTAAAGGCGGCAATAGCAGAACAAGTAGGTCTGTCGCTTGGTGGTCCAAAGCTTCACAAAGATTTACAGAATTTATCGGGTAAACAGGAAGTTGCTGTTATTATACATTTATCCGAAAAACCAGTTGCTTTAGAAAAGGGAATTAGTGAGTTAAAGGGAAGTTCATTCACGACTGCTCAAGAAAGTAACATTAGAAATAATGTAAGAGCTCAACAATTAGCTGTAAAAAAAGAAATTAACCTAAAAAAGATATCAATGAAACAAGGATATACATTTGACACTGTTTTAAATGGTTTTGCGGCGGTTGTTAAAGCTGAAGACCTACCAAAACTATTAGAAGTTAAGGGTGTAACGCTAGTAGAGCCAGATGCAATCGTCTATGCATCGGAAGCACCTCAAAAAATGAAAACAGATAAATCATCTGTTATTAAAAAAGAAGACAAAGTAGATGCCCTAATGAATACAAGCATTTCATTCCTAGGCATTGAAAGGCTTTGGAATGAAGGAATAGAAGGACAAGGCATTAAGGTTGCAGTACTAGATACAGGTATCGATGCAGACCATCCAGAGTTTGCTAACATCTACAAGGGCGGAAAGAATTTCATACCTAATTCATCTACGTATACAAGACCTCGTGCAGACGATGATGCATCGGAAACTTTACCTTCCGAACGTCCTGCTGGAACTCCTGAATTTAATGCGAATGGAAGCTCATTCTATACATCTCATGGTACACATGTTGCTGGTACAATCGCAGCGATCGGGGCTAATGAGTTCGGAATCAAGGGAATTGCTCCAAAAGTAGATTTATATGCTTACCGCGTATTAGGTGCCTACGGTAGTGGATCTACTTCAGGTATCATTAAAGCTATTGATACTGCGGTAGTAGAAAAAATGGATGTTATTAACCTTTCTCTTGGTGGGGGAGCTAACACTGAAACAGATAGTGGTTCTTTTGCAATTAATAATGCGATGATGGCAGGGACTATTTCTGTAATTGCTACAGGAAACTCAGGTCCTAACCGTGGGACAATGGGAACTCCTGCTACTGCAAGATTAGGAATTGCTGTTGGTAACACGACTAATCCGGAAAAAATGCATAATGGACAAGTGAAAGTTACGGTTGGTGAGTATAATTTAACAAAGCAACTGCAACTAATGGGGACAACTTTTGGTACAGACGTTTCCACTCAGCTTCAAGGTGAATTTGATTTAGTTGCTGTTCCTGGAAATGGAGAAGTAAAAGATTACAATGGACTGAATGTTCAAGGAAAGATTGTTCTAGTATCTCGTGGCGGAATTGCATTTGTCGATAAAATTGCAAATGCAAAGGAAAATGGAGCTATGGGAGCAATTATTCATAACTTTGCGGGAGGTACCGGTGCACCAAATGCCTCTGGAACATTCTTAGGAGACTCTTTTGACTTTATCCCAACGTTTGATATGTCTCAAACAGACGGGGACGCAATTCGTGCAGCATTAGTAAACGGATCAGGGAAGGTTTCATTCGGGAACTTTGGTTCTACACAAACTACTGGGGATGATGTGAACAGCTCAAGCTCACGTGGGCCATCTACTCCTAACTTTGATATTAAACCTGATGTGAGTGCACCGGGTACAAACATTATGTCTACAATACCTATGTACAAAGCAGATTTCCCGGAAGCTGTGTATGGTGAAGCTTATGATCGTAAAACAGGAACGTCTATGGCAACTCCTCATATCGCAGGGATTGCGGCTCTTGTTAAACAAGCAAATCCAACATGGAATGCTTTCGATGTAAAGGTTGCGCTTTCCAATACAGCTAAAATTCTAGACAAGACCAAATTTGATGTGTTTTCGCAAGGCGCTGGCCGTGTAGATGCGTATGCAGCTGCTCATCCAAATGTACTTGCGTATGCAATTGACACAGCTGTATTAGATGGAACTGGGGCAGTTGTTGAAAACTTGAAAGGGACGGTCACATTTGGTCCACAATCTTTGAAGGACAAAAACCTTTCTGTTACAAAACAAATTCTAGTAAAAGATTTAAAGAATACAGGTGGAAACTATAATGTAGCTGTAGATGTTACAAAGACATTTGAGGATGCTAAAGTGACGGTTGATAAACCGACATTTACATTAGCAGGTGAGCAGTTGTTAAATGTCACGTTGACTGCTTCTAAAGTAGCAACAGCACCAAAGGGATCTGAAATTCTAGGTTATATCCGTATTAACGGTGGAGGTTCAGAGGTTTCATTACCATTTGCTGCAGACTTTTCTACTGTTACAGCACCTGCTACAGAAATTAAAGATATGTCTATTACAGAAACAGACCTTTCCTTTAATGGAGATGGTGTGAAGGACACAGCTAACCTTTCATTCACATTAACTGGTCCTGTGGCAACAAACTATATCGAACTTTGGGATATTATGAATCCTGAAGGCGGGGAGTATGGAGACGGTTACATCGGTTATTTACATGCAGGTGATTCACTTGCAGCAGGTAAATGGACGCTACCGATTACTGGTGAGTACAAACCTTGGGGTACTGCACCTGCAACAACTATTCCAGACGGTCTGTACACAATTGACTTTACTGGTCAAACAACAACAGGAGCAATCATTGGTGATTATGTAGGTCCTATCGTTGTTAAGACCACCAAACCAGCAATTGCAGGCTCTGTGAAGGACGGAGTGGCAACCGGGAAAGTAACGGACAAATATATTACGTATAACGAAGAGTTATATTTATACGGGTTAGAATATGATTTGAATACAAAACTAAATGCTTCCTATGTTGCAACTATTAATGGTAAGACAATGGAGCCTGTAAAATTCAATTTAGCACAGGACGGGGCATTTACATTCCCAGTTACTGCAGGAACTAACTCTATCAAAGTAGTTGTCAAAGACGCAGCAGGCAATGTAGGAGAAGAGTTAATTTATGAAAATAAAAATACAGATCCATTAGTAACACTAGCTGTAAATCCATCTGCATTAGACTTAGAAACTGGAAAAACAACCCAAGTTACAGTTACGGAAACTTCTACTCCAGCAGAAGGAACAGCGACTGACAAGGATGTAACTGCAGAAGCTACTTATACTGTAGCGGATGAGAGTGTAGTAAAGGTTTCTAAAGGATTAGTAACTGCAGTAAGTAAAGGTATTACTAAAATCACTATCACTCATGGAGAAAATACTGTGATTGCAAATGTCACTGTAAAAGACCCAGCAATTGTCCCTGGGGTTAAGCTTGTTTCCAACAAAACCCAGGTTGAATTGGAGCCAAAAAAAGCTGAACAGTTGACTATTAAAGAGGTAACAACAACAGCTGATGGTAAAACAACAGAAAAAGATGTAACAAAATCTGCAACATACAAAGTAGCGGATAGTAAAGTTGCAACAGTAAAAAATGGTCTAATAACAGCCCAAAAAGCAGGTAACACAACAGTAAAAGTTCAATACGGTAAAAATGAACTAACTGTACAAGTAACTGTTAAAGATCCAACTGTAACACTTTCTGCGAATATGACCGAGGTTAATTTAGAACCAGGAAAAGATACTCGGTTAAAAATCAATCAAGTAACCACATCTTTGGATGGAAAAATAAAAGAGCAAGATGTAACAATGTTAGCAACTTATAAAGTGGCAAATAATAAGGTAGCAACCGTTAGTAATGGTGTAGTAAAAGGAAAAGCTGCAGGTAATACAACAATTACAGTCAAATTTGGAAATAATGAATTGACAGTAAAGGTGACAGTATCAGAACCAACACTAACACTAAGCATAGACAAAAAAGAAATTAATCTTGAACCTGGAAAACAGTCACAACTTAAAGTGATGGAAGTAGCTACTTCAGCAGATGGAAAGGTAACGGAAAAAGATGTTACTTCTAAGTCAAGTTATGTAGTTTCCAATACGAAAGTTGTTTCTGTAAGTAATGGGATAGTAAAAGCAAAAGGTGCTGGAAATGCAACAATTACCGTTAAATATGGTAAAAATTCATTAAAAGTTGATGTAACAGTTACAGAACCAAGAGTGTCATTAAGTGTAGACAAAAATCCAATTAATTTGGAACCAGGAAAAGCAATACAGCTAACCGTTAAAGAAATAACAACATCAGCAGATGGGAAAACTTCTGAACGAGATGTTACATTTGCCTCAACTTATAAAGTGAAAGATAGCAAAGTAGCTACTGTAAATAGAGGCTTAGTAAAAACAAAGGCTATAGGATCAACAATCATAACTATTAAGTATGGTAAAAATGAGCTAACAGTTAATGTATCTGTTGCAGAGCCAGAAGTAACATTAAAAGCCGATATGTTAAAACTAGATTTAAAGCCTGGAACAGAAACACAACTTACAATAACAGAAGTTACTACAACAGGTGAGGGCAAAACAGAAAAAGATGTTACGAGAGCTGCTAAGTATAAAGCTGAAGACGATGAAATAGTTTCCGTAATCAATGGCTTAGTAAAGGCGAAAAACTACGGAGAAACTACTATCACTGTTAAATATGGGGATAAAGAAATAACAGTAGTTGTGGTTGTATCTGATCAAGGAAAAATGGGTATTAAATCAGTGGATACGGATTTAAATACATCTAACTAAAGGAAAAATTAAAAAATCAAAAAGAAGTAGCAGACGTAGAAACGTCTTGCTGCTTCTTTTTTTATAGGGAGAGTTGTGTCTGTCCCTGTGTCACAAACAATTTACAAACAATTCATTTAAACAAGAAGTTGATGCCTTACTAAAAAACTACATCTATATTTCAGAAAGATAGTCAAAGGTAGGTTACTTTTGTTGCAGTTAGTGAATGCTATTCTAAAGGATTAAGTTGGTCATGTTTTGTTTAAATAATTAAATTGGTAGTTTTAGCAATTGGAGTAGTTATCATGCAAGTTAGATTACTTTTTATTGATGTTGCTATTGCTAGAGAAATGAAAAGTAATCATTAGTTCCTTTTTTCTATTCTATCTATAAGAGTTAGGGTTTGATACAATGTAACAAGTCGAGAGGAAGAATCTATTACTTTTGTTGTTATTATTTGTAACAAATTAGAAAATTTAAATTATTTAAGTCGGAGTTGAATTATGAAGAATTTTAAATGGAAAGAACTTATTTTTACACTAATATTAATGATGATTGTTGGGCTCATCATAGGTTATAGTCTAGCTACTACGAAATCATTAGATCAATCGGATTACATAGAAATACATAAGTTTGGAGCTATCGGAGATGGAAAAACAGATGATACTCTCGCTTTTCGGAAGGCCTCTAAGGAAAGAGGGATTATAAGCTTAGAATCTGGCAAAACTTATTTGATTAGCAAAACGATTTTTCTCGATTTAAGCACGATCAAAGGAATACAAGGGAACAATGCCAAGATTCTTGTTAGAGGAGATATTCCTGCCTTTCATTTGACAGGGAATAAATTAGAGGATGGAGCTGAACCACCATCCAATGTGGGATTAGAAGATGAATTTTCAGCAGTAATTGAAGGACTTCACGTATACTCTAACAATCACCAAGGAACAGCGTTAGTTTTAGATGGCTCCTTTGGAGTAAATATATCAAATTCCCACTTTTATAGCTTAAAAAAAGGGATAGAGCTTATCAATAAAAATAGGAATGTTATTTTTACAGAAAATCAAATATGGGATATGGCTGATTACGCGATTCACTATAATAACACAAACACACATCAGAGCATCATCACCAATAATCATATTTCCTACGCGAAGATTGCCATTTTATTTGAAAATGGTGATGTACATAACACGCAACTAAATAGTAATGATATTGAGGTAGGACACTCGGAAAATGACAATACACTTAATGCGGTTAAAGTTATTGCAAGCGAGGTAAACTCGCAATTTTCCCAAGCTCAGATTGTAGGAAATACGATTGAGGATCACTTTCATGCTAAAGAAGGTTTATTGAACTTTTATGCAGAAACCTTTGATCCTTCGAAGATAGGAACAGACGATGTACCTTATATAGGTATGGTTGAATTAGTAGGAAATGAATTTTCAGGATCATCGAAGGCGGTTGTCTTAGAAAATAGTAATGATTTAATCGTAAACGGAAATACCTTTAAGATTATCACAGAAGTGTTTATCTCTATTTTTACAGGCGGGGAAGGTATTAATATAACTGGAAACACTTTTTCGGGAAAAATAAATAAAGATTCGGGCGGGAGGGTCCTTGAAGTAAAAGGAGGAAAAACTGGATTTAACTCCTCCTTCAGGTACTTTATGTTTAACAATAATTCTGCTTATAATTTATCCGAGAATCTCATTAATATAAAGAGAAAAGACGGAGTGAAGGAAGAATTTAACGTATCCAATCTAAGTATGAGCAATAATATCTTCAATACAACTAAGGCAACAGATTATGTGATAGATATTAACGTACCCTCCTTAACAAATACAATCTTTAGCTCTAACATTATTACTACAGGTAGTAATAATGCGCTAAAAATAACTGGTGAAAATGAAAGTAGTTTAGTGATTAGGGATAATATTGTTAATGGGTTGGAGTAATTGTATCTGTCCCTGTGTCAGACACAATTTATCAAAAGAAGTAGTCAAGGGGAACCCTGGCTGCTTCTTTTTTAGAGGTAAACCTAGAGAGAGAGCTGGGGGAGCTTTATCCTCGTTCGCAGGGATTTATGACGAGGCGCGAGAGATTTATGATCGTTCACCTAAATTTAGGACCGGTAAAGCGAATTGGTTATCGCAGCACAAATAAAAAGGGAGTAAGATACTTCTTACTCCCATGATATACTCAACTATAAAAGAGTTATTAATAGGGGGGTTAAGTGATGGATAATCAATACTTCGTAGGCTGGGGTACTATTGGCGTTGATAAATGCTGGCCTTGCACAAGGGAAGAATAGAACGGGGTTAAATTGGTTTTTTCTTTCTCTTATATTAGGTCCATTGGCAACACTAATTTTGTTGTTTGTTGAAAAGAGACAATAACACTGCGCGCGTTTGTGTCTATCCCTGTGTCACACACAATTCACACACAATTTATCTTTAGAGATTCTACCAATATTTAAAAGAGACCAAGAACATATCGCTCTTGGTCTCTTTCCATAAATCACCTTGTAAGAAACAATGAAATTTCTGGGAAAATAATAATCAGCACGAGTACTATCGCAAAGATGGCGAAGAACGGGACGACCCCTTTTATTACCCTGTCGACTTTTTCCTTGGATATTGCACTGACGACGAAGAGATTTAGTCCTACAGGTGGTGTGATCATACCGAGTTCCATGTTTACTACCATGATTATTGCAAAGTGGATAACGTTGATATCCAGCGTTGTAATGATTGGTAGAAGGATAGGCAGAGTGATTAAAATAATCGCAGTTGGTTCTAAGAACATCCCTAGGATGAAGAATAAAACGCTTACAATTATTAAGAATGTCCATTTATTAAAGCCGCTTTCGCTTACCCATGATGCGAACCCTTGAGGAATTTGTTCGGTTGTTAAGAACATTCCTAGTATGAGTGCTGCAGCGATGATTAAAAATATCATAGAGGTAGTGGTAATGGACTCATTTAGTATGTGTTTAAATTTAGCCCAATTCAATTCCCTGTATACGAAAATAGAGATGATAATCGCGTATAGGGATGCTAGGAAGGATGCTTCTGTTGGTGTAACAACCCCGCTATAGATTCCGCCTAATATAACAACAGGCATTATTAGACCCCATACTGCTTTTAACGTTGGTCTCCATCTATCTTTAAGAGGGACTTTCTCTAACCCGCCATAGCCCTTCCGATGTGCAACAATTACCGCATAAACCATTAAGGATAGACCAAGTAATATACCGGGTAAGATCCCTGCAGAGAATAGCTTTCCAGTGGATTGTTCTGATACTGAACCATATAGAATAAGTGGGATGGAAGGAGGAATTAAGATTCCTAATGTACCCGCAGCAGCTACTAATCCCATGGAATATGTTTTATCGTATCCCGCTTTCACCATCATAGGAATCATTATTGCTCCGATTGCCGCAGCAGTAGCCGGGCTTGATCCAGAAATAGCTGCAAAAATCATACAAGTTAGCACCGTTACAACAGATAACCCGCCTTTTGTATGTCCAACCCAGGATTTGATACATTCTATTAAATATTTGGAGATACCCCCCTTTGCCATGACCAATCCAGCAAAAACGAAACCTGGTATAGCCATCAGCGTTGTACTATTTACCCCTGTAAACATTTTTTGAATGACCGTATCCAGCGAGAAGTCTACTAAATAGAGTCCAAAAATACTGGAGACTACTAAGCTTATAGCAATAGGGACTCTCAAGAAGGCTAAAACAAATAATAATCCAATGACGATTATTGCTTCCATTCTAAATCACCTCCATGAGTAATTTCCTCATGCTTCACAAAGAATCTATATGCTTTTTCACAGAAGCGGATAAGTAATAAAACCCCAGCAATCGGCATGATTAAATAGTTGATCCAAATAGGGAACCCAAGATCTATTGTTTTAATCTGCTGATCGTATGCAGTAAGAACCATATTAAAACCTGTCCATATGATGAATATGCTGAAACCAATCCCTATGATAAAAATGATGGCTTGAGAGACTTTTTTCATAGTAGGACCAAACTTATCATAAAATAGTTCGATGGCAATATGTTTATCTTCTTTTAAGGCTGTAGAAAAGCCTATGAAAATTGCCCATACAAGGAGCATCGTATAAACCTCTGTTGCCCAGCTTTGGGAAGCCCCCATGACGTATCGCATAAAGACGGAGTATAGACTAATACCAATTCCTAAAAGGAATAAAATACCAGATAAAGCGCTTTCAATAAAGTTTAAAACTTTCAATCAGATTCCTCCCCTATTAGTTTATGTATTTCGGATACAGGATTACAAGGTACATCATAATACAGTATATTTGAAAAAACAATATAAAATTCTAATAATACTAAATATTATAATTTTTCTTTACTTTCAGTTTTCGGTGTGATAATTTGTAAGTGAGTTGTATCCAAAGTACAGAGTAATAGATTTCGATCAACTTGTTTAAGAGGTTAAGTAGTTAGAAGGTCACCTGAGAGTACTTCTTTGTCCAAGATGCTTTCACTTTTTTGTAAGCCCTTTCATTTTAGGGTGTAAGAAAATTACTAAAAAACAATAGGGGGAAAAAGGATGAAAAAGTTTGCATTATCTTTATTTGTTTTAATTTCAGTTATCTTTCTAGTAGCCTGCCAAGGTGACGATGAAAAAATACCGGTCTCTGGTGAAGCTAGTGACGGAGTACAAGAAATGAAAATTAAATTTGCACATGTTGTAGCAGAAAACACCCCGAAGCATAAAGGTGCCTTAAAAATGAAGGAATACATTGAAAAAGAGTCAGGTGGAAAAATTGAAGTTGAGATTTATCCAAATAGTTCATTATTCGGCGATCAGGATGAATATCAAAATCTAGTAGCTAATAACATCCAATTTATAGCACCTGATTTAACAAAGTTTGTTGGGAACAATCCACAATTTAATGTTCCGGCTCTTCCTTTTATGTTTGATGATGATGACGAAGCCATTGCTTTCTGGGATGGGGAAAAAGGTAAAGAGGTTTTAGCAAGCCTTAAAAATGATGGGGTAATTGGATTATCCATGTGGCCAAATGGAGGAAAGCATTTGACTAATGGTAAACGTCCAATCAGTTCTCCGGAAGATTTAAAAGGATTGAAATTCCGTACACAAGGTGGGCAAGTACTTGAATCTATTTACCATGCCTTAGGAGCAGGTTCTGAATCGATTCCATTTGGAGAGTTATATACTGCCCTGGACCAAGGAGTAGTAGATGGCCAAGAGAATACATTTAGTAATATTGAATCTAAAAAATTTGATGAAGTACAAAAGTATATGACAGTAATGAATCATACACGTGTGGATTATGCTGTTTTCACTAATACAAAATTCTGGGATAGCATGAATGAAGCAACGAAAAAAATAGTCGAGGATGGTTTGGCTGCTGGTACAGAGGTAGCACGTGCAGAAGCTAAGAGTCTAAATGACAAAGCATTGGAAACGATTAAGGAAAGAGGAAATGTTGAAATCGTGGAATTAACGCCAGAGCAAGTGGAAGAATTCCGTAAGGTTTTGGAGCCGATTTACAAAGAATATGAAGAAGAAATTGGAGCGGATGTAATCGAAGCAGCACGTGAGGCTGCTAAATAGATTACTAGATTACTAATTTAGAATTGAAAAAGTTGGTGTTATAACCGACTTTTTCAATTTACATAGAGTAAAAAAGGATGGCGAGAAAAGATGGTAACAAAAACATTAGTAGATCATTGCTTATCAACTTCTTTTGAACAAATACCAGAGGATGTGAAGCTTCATGGAAAAAGAAGCTTGCTAAACTGGATGGGGGTTGCCATTGGAGCTTCAAGGCATCCGTCTATTGAAATGATGTTGGACGTAACAAAAGAATTGCAATCGGCAGAACAGGTTTCTGTATTCGGAAGAGAAGAAAAAGTGGATTTATTAATGGCAGCATTAATAAATGGTACGTCTTCTCATATTTTTGATTATGATGATACACATTTAGATACGATTCACCACCCTAGTGGACCAGTAGCTCCAGTTGTTTTTGCGTTAGGAGAGAACTTAGGGTTAAGTGGAGAGGAAATTTTGCACGCCTTTATATTAGGCTGCGAAGCAGAATTAAGAATCGCCAATGCAGTTTATCCAAGTCATTATCAGCTAGGCTGGCATATTACAAGCTCTACGGGAGTTTTTGGAGCAGCAATCGCAGCAGGTATTTTATTGAAGCTAGATTCTGAAAAGCTTGTTTGGGCTTTAGGTATAGCAGGAACACAAGCATTTGGTCTAAGAGATGTATTTGGAACAATGACTAAACCATTCCATCCTGGAAAAGCTGCACAAAATGGCTTGCTAGCAGCGTTATTGGCAAAGAGAGGTTTTACGAGCTCTGAAATGATTTTAGAATCGAAGCGTGGATTTGCTAATGTGTTAGCTCCGGAGCATGACTTAGAAAAAGTGAATGTGAACTGGGGAGAGGAATGGGAGCTATTAAAAAATAGTTTTAAGCCATATGCCTGCGGGATTGTTCTTCACCCTACAATTGATGCATGCGTTTATTTACATAAACGAGCTTCAGCTGATCAGCTTGAGTCAATTGAGCTAACGGTTAATCCTTATGTACTGGAGTTAACTGGTAAGGAAACTCCTCAGACAGGGCTAGAAGGAAAGTTCAGTGTTTATTTTACAGCTGCAATAGCATTCCTAGATGGCGATGCAAGTGAAAAACAGTATACAGATGAAAAGGTAAAAGATGAAAAGATTATAGAAGTGCAAAACAAAATTCGTGTAGTGATAGACGAAAACCTTAAAGAAGATGAGGTCGAGCTAGCTGCATTATTAACAGATGGAACTACAGTAACGCACAAAGTTTTGCATGCAAAAGGTAGCATTGATAACCCCATGCAAGAAGATGAGCTTCTGACCAAATTCGGTAGCCTTGTCGAAGAGCATATGGGAAAAGGCACAACAGACAGTATGGCTCAGTTTCTCTTAGACATAGATAAATATTCTGATATAAACGAACTTATTGTTCTGAATAACAAAGGAAATGGTGTACAAATATAAAACGTTAGGAGAATGGCTATGAACAAAGAGAGATTTGAAAAAGGATTAGAAATAAGACGAAGTGTCCTTGGAGCAGAGTACGTTGATCATTCTATTAATAATGCAACAGATTTCAATATGCCGATGCAAGAATTAGTAACCGAATACTGTTGGGGAGAAGTTTGGGCTAGACCTGGCCTTCCGAAGAAAACGAGAAGCATGATAAATCTCGCTATGATTACTGCTTTAAACCGACCGCATGAGTTAAAGCTTCATGTACGAGGAGCTATTAATAACGGTGTAACAAAAGAAGAAATTCAAGAGGTGTTACTACAAACTGCTATATATTGTGGAGTGCCAGCAGCGATCGATAGCTTTAGAACTGCAAAAGAAGTGTTAGATGAAATAGATAAAGAACAACAATAGAGAACAAATACCGGTGCAAATTTTTTTACATTATTTTTGGATACAAAATACATGACGGAGGTCTTAGATGAACTTTCCCAAGAGTGTACAGATAAATGAAGTTGTTCTACGAGATGGTTTACAGCTAGAAAAGAAAATCGTAAGTGTGGAAGAGAAAAAACTACTTTTTGATCAGTTAATAAAAGCTGGTGTGTCAACTATTGAGTTTGGATCATTCGTCCATCCAAGGTTAGTACCGCAAATGGCAAACAGCGGTGAATTGTATTCGCTTGTTACGAACCACGAGAAAGAACTTTCGCTGATCGCCTTAATTCCAAATTTAAAAGGAGCGGAAAATGCTCACTTGAACGATGTGAAAGAAGTAAATTTTGTTTTCTCCGCAAGTGATACGCATAACTTGCAGAATGTGCATAAAACAACAGCAGAATCACTAAAGGAATTAAAAGAAATTCAAGACTTTTGTTTAAAGAAAAATATTCTGTTAGGCGTTTCTATCGCAACTACCTTTGGATGTCCTTTTGAGGGTGAGGTACCAGTTGAAAGAATCAAAAGTGTATTAGCTGAAGTAATAGCTATACAAGTTAACAAGATTTCATTAGCAGACACAACTGGGATGGCAAATCCGAAACAAGTGTATGATTTGTTGATTGGTTTACGTAGTGATTTTCCTGGACAGAAATTTAACCTGCATTTTCATAACACAAGAGGAATGGGACTTTCCAATATTCTTGCAGCTATGGAAGCAGGAGTAGACAGTTTTGACGCATCATTAGGCGGGCTAGGCGGTTGTCCATTTGCACCGGGTGCAACAGGGAATGTCTGTACGGAGGACGTCATACACATGCTCCACAGTATGGGGATTGAAACTGGTCTATCCTTAGATAACTTACTAGAGGCGTCCAAGACACTCACCAAAATAGTAGAACATGAGACTCCAAGCTATATAAGAAGTGCAGGACCGTACAATCGTAAATATCCAGTTCCTACTATAACTAAATAATTTGGAGGATACATTCATGACAAATTGGAAGACGATAATAGTGAACGAGGAGTACAGTGCTGAAAATGTTTATATCATTGAATTGAATAGACCAGAAGCGATGAATTCCTTAAATACATTAATGGCAAACGAGCTAATTGAATGCTTGAAGGAATTACGAGAAAAAGAGGATTTACGCGTTTTGATCCTAACGGGAAGCGGTGAAAAAAGCTTCTGCGTGGGAGCAGATCTAAAAGAAAGAAAAGGTATGACGAACAAGCAGTGGAAGCAGCAGCACGATATTTTTGAAGATGCATACGGATTGTTACGAAACTTTCCATATCCAGTAATCGCAGCGGTTAATGGGTTTGCGCTTGGAGGTGGAATGGAAATGCTCTTAAGCTGTGACCTTCGTTATACTGCAGACCATGTGAAGATGGGATTGCCGGAAGTGACATTAGGAATCATTCCTGGTGTAGGTGGGACGCAGCTTTTACCAAGAGCTATTCCGGTTGGCTTAGCAAAGGAGTTTTTATTTAGAGGAAATAAGATAGATGCACAAAAAGCGCTAGAGGCAGGGATTACAAATGGCGTATTTCCTAAGGAAGAGCTCCTGACAAGTACTTTAGAAATAGCAAAAGAAATTGCAGGAAATGCACCGCTATCACTAAAAGCAATTAAACAAGCAATTAATAATGGGCTTCAAACGGATATCAACACAGCGTTAACGATAGAGCTAGACCAATATTATAAATGTGCCAATTCAGAAGATAGATTAGAAGGGGTACTATCCTTTAATGAAAAACGAAAACCAAATTGGCAAGGAAAATAAGGGAGGAATTTGGAATGGTATTAAGCACACAGGAAGATATAAATCTTATTAGGAAAAGTGTCCGTTCTCTATGCGAAAAGTTTCCAGAGGATTATTGGAAAGAAATAGATAAAAAGCAGGAGTATCCTGAGAAATTTATAAAAGCTTTAACTGACGAAGGTTGGCTATCCGTATTAATACCCGAAGAATATGGCGGGGCAGGCCTTGGTATGATCGAGGCGGGAATAATATTAGAAGAAATTAACCGCTCAGGAGGAAATGCAGGCGCTGGGCATGCACAGATGTACACAATGGGAGCTGTTCTTCGCCACGGAAATGAAGAACAAAAGAAAAGGTTCCTACCGAAAATTGCAAGTGGAGAATTACGTCTTCAAGCCTTTGGTATTACAGAACCAACTGCTGGTAGTGATACAACGAGCATAATTACTACTGCTGAGCGTCAAGGAGACAAATATATAGTAAATGGGCAAAAGATCTGGACATCTCGAGCTAATTACTCGGACTTAATGCTATTACTGGCAAGGACTACGCCGAAGGATAAAGTGGCGAAAAAGACAGATGGGTTAAGTTTATTCATTTTAGATATGCAAGATCAAAAGGATCGGATTACGATTCGTAACATTGAAACGATGATTAATCATGCTACGACGGAAGTGTTCTTCGAGAATGTTGAGATTCCAGTTGAGAATCTAATAGGAGAGGAAGGAAAAGGCTTCCGTTACGTATTAAGTGGGATGAATGCAGAGCGTATTTTAATCGCCTCAGAAAGTGTTGGGGACGGCTTGTATTTTATCGATAAGTCAGTGAAATATGCAAACGAGCGTGAAGTTTTTGGAAGACCTATTGGCCAAAACCAGGGAGTACAGTTCCCAATTTCTCGTTCTTATATGGAGATTGAAGCAGCTAAGCTGATGAGAGATAAAGCAGCTAACATGTTCGATGCAAACGAAAACTGTGGTGCAGAGGCAAACATTGCAAAATATTTAGCCTCCGAAGCAACTTGGAAAGCAGCAAATGCTGCTATGGACACATTTGGTGGTTACGGATTTGCTACTGAATACCATATTGAACGAAAGTTTAGGGAGGCTCGTCTATTTGTAATTGCTCCTGTAACTAATAATCTTGTTGTCAGCTATGTAGGTCAGCACGTCCTAGGATTACCGAGATCGTTTTAAAGCATTCAGGGTGACTGGTGCTATGTCCCCTAAAAAGGAGAATGAGTAAATGGATTTAAGTAAGGCTTTGGCAAAATACAGTGTTGACATGACCTACGAAAAGCTTCCTGCAGAGGTAATAGCGTTTACTAAGCTATGTATACTGGATTATTTCGGATCAGCTATAGCTGGTTCGGATAAACTACCAATTCAAATGATTAGTGACTTAATAGATGAAATGGGAGGCAAGGAGCAAGCTAGCCTTTTTACTGGAGGAAAAACCTCTGCCTTGCAAGCAGCTTTAGTAAACGGGGCATCGAGTCATGTCGTGGAACTAGACGACATCCATAAGGGATCTATTATCCATGCGGCAACAGTAGTTATTCCAGCTGCGTTAGCGATTGCGGAGTGGAAAGAATTATCCGGCAGGGACTTAATTACAGCTATCGTTGCAGGCTATGAAGTTTGTTTTAGAATCGGAGAAGCAGTTTCTCCATCCCACTATTATTATTGGCATAATACAGCTACATGCGGAACTTTTGGAGCAGCTATTGCGGCGGCTAAACTACTTCAGCTTACAGAGGAAGAGACGGTGCATGCATTAGGTAATGCCGGCACACAAGCAGCTGGCCTGTGGGAATTTATAGAGGATGGAGCAATGACCAAGCAGCTTCATTCAGGAAAAGCATCTATGAACGGCATTCTTGCAGCACTTTTAGCACAAAAAGGGTTTACTGGACCGCTTAAAATCCTGGAGGGTAATCGTGGATTTTTTAAAGCTATGAGTGATGAGTATGATACGACGAAAATAACAGAAGGCTTAGGTTCAGAGTTTAAGATTATGGAAAATTCCTTTAAGATTCATGCTTCCTGTCGTCATACGCATCATGCCATCGACTTGTTAATAGAAGTTTTCAAAGAGCGCAGCCCAAAATTTGAAGAAATTGAGTCAATAACAGTGAAGTCATACAAGGCAGCTATAGATATAACAGATAATGACGAACCGAAGACTGAGTATGCAGCTAAATTTAGCTTACAATTTTGCTCAGCATTGGCAATATTAAAAGGCAGCGCCGGTTTATCTGATTTTAATGAGGATACCTTATGGGACAGTCAAATACGGGCGCTTTTGAAGCGAGTAAACGTAGGGATAGACTCGAGGATCGATGCAAGTTATCCAGAAAAATGGGGCTCTATGGTCGAGGTTGTTTTGACAAATGGAGAGATTATTTCTAAAGAGACGGACTTTCCAAAAGGAGATCCTGAAAATGCGGTTACTTCAGATGAACTTATTGAAAAGTTTAAGCACATGACAGGACAACATCCACCGGAAAATAAACAACAAGTTATTGATAGCATCTTGGCACTAGAAATCATGGACAATGTATCAGCCCTGATGGCTAAAGTGTAAAGGGATATTTGTTAAAGAGAGAGGGGTGCAAGGATGGAAGAAAATTATAAGGAAAAAAATGAACTAATACAATCTATTCAAACGAATCTTCAATCGCTTAGTAGTAGTGAGTTAAACCAAATATCGTATTTACTCTCTCTTTATCAAACACCTTTTGAAAATAGAGATACAACAGATATACCTATGCATTTTTTAGGAAGATTTTTAGGGATAACACAAAATTCAGATGGAACAACCAAAATGGAGCTTGGAATTCAAAATGAGAATACATATGGAGTTGCGCAAGGTGGAGCCATTTATACGCTTTGCGATGTTGCAATAGGTTTTAGTATATTAAGCAATTTAAAAGAAAACGAAAAGGTTTTTACTCTGGAATTAAAAGTCAACTTTATTAAAAAGGGGCAGGGTGCTTATCTATTAGCAAGTCCTTCTATACTTTATCAAGGAAAAAGCACAGTCGTTTCAGAGTGTAATATCACAGACGAAAATGGGGACCTAGTAGCCAAGGGGCTTGGTACATTTTATATTGTTCGGGATAAAAAGAGAGGGGAGGATAAGGTATGAGCGTAATTCTTTATGAGACGGTAGTGGACCAGGTTGCAGAGATGTGTAAGAAATCGAATTATAACTTAGGTGATGATGTTTACACTGCTTTTAAGCAGGCGTTAAACACCGAAAAATCGGAAACTGGTAAAGAGATTCTTTCCCAATTAATCGAAAACGCGGATATTGCAAAAGCAGAACAAGTTCCAATGTGTCAGGACACGGGAACCGCAGTCTTTATCGTAGAACTAGGGCAAGGGTGTCAGATTGTTGGGGGGAGCCTAGTGCAAGCGATTAATGAAGGAGTTTCTAAAGGCTACAAGGACGGTTATTTGAGAAATTCAATCATTTATAATCCCTTAAATCGGAAAAACACAGGAAATAACACACCTGCTGTGATTCATATTGAGCTTGTGGAAGGGGATGAGCTTACACTTCATATGACGGCCAAAGGTGGAGGAGCAGAAAATATGAGTGATTTGAAAATGCTGAAGCCCTCTGCAGGAATGGATGGTGTAAAGGACTATATTCTATCTATCGTAAAAGAAGCAGGGCCAAATGCATGTCCTCCTCTTGTTGTTGGAGTTGGTGTTGGAGGAAACTTCGAACGATGCGCTTACTTAGCAAAAAAATCTTTGTTTCGACCAATAGGTGTACGGCATCAGGATCCGGTTATTGCACAATTAGAACAAGAGCTGATGGATGAGATTAATAGACTTGGTATTGGTCCTCAAGGTATGGGGGGAAGTACAACAGCATTGGATGTAAAGGTGGAAGTAGAGTCTTGCCATATAGCGGCACTACCAGTAGCTGTCAATCTTAACTGCCATGCCAGTCGCCATCAAACTATAACGTTAACGTGAGGAGAGCTACTGTGCAGAAAAAAGTTAACCTACCTTTACAAGAGGCAGATTTGATTTCTTTAAGAGCAGGAGATCGTGTTTTATTGTCAGGCGTTGTTTATACAGCCAGAGATGCGGCGCACAAAAGAATGATTGAGCAAGAAATTGAAGGTATACCTTTTCCTATCGACCTCACCAATCAAGTTCTTTACTATGTTGGACCAACTCCTGGTAGACCTGGAGAAGTTATTGGTTCAGCTGGCCCTACGACTAGCGGGAGAATGGACGCATATACACCGAGGCTGCTGGAAGCAGGACTAAAAGGCATGATTGGGAAAGGATATCGCAGTGAGGAAGTAAAGCAGGCGATGAGAACAAATAAAGCCATCTACTTTGGAGCAGTTGGAGGAGCAGCAGCATTAATAGCGCGTTCCATCAAATCATCGGAAGTGATTGCGTATGAAGACTTAGGGACAGAGGCCATTAGAAGATTAACGGTAGAGAACTTTCCCGTATTTGTTATAAATGATATTCATGGTGGGGACCTTTACGAAGAGGGAACAGCCAACTTTAAGCAATAGGTAGTTGAAATCTATTTGAAAAGAAGGGATAACCTTAATGAGAGTTGGAATTATTGGCTTAGGTAACATGGGTGGCAGGATGGCAAAGAGGCTTTTGGAACAAGGAGTAGAAGTAGGGATCTTCGACGTTAATAAAGAATTTATGCGAATATATGCCAGCTTTGGTGCAGAAGAAACAGAGAGTCCAGCTGATTTAGCAGCTAAATTTCAATATGTTATAACGGTTCTCCCTAATGTATATATCGTAAAGGAAATACTAGTTGGCGAGGAAGGATTGATGAAGGGGTTTAGCTCAAATAGCTTACTTATTGAAATGACTACTTCCATCCCTTCTGAAACGAAAGAAATAAACAAAATGATGGAACATGCAGGATTTAGAATGATAGATGCTCCAGTCAGTGGTGGAGTAAAAAAAGCAGAGGAAGGCACACTGTCGATAATGGTTGGAGGAGACGCTTCCAATTTTGAAGAAGTTGAACCTCTATTAGGAAAGATTGGTCAAAATGTAATTCACGTAGGTGATATTGGAGCAGGCCACACGGTGAAAGCACTAAACAATATGATTTCAGCAGCAACCTTGGCGGTAACAGGAGAAGCAATAGCTCTTGGTGTAAAGCTGGGTCTAGATCCAACTAAGATGCTAAGCGTGATAAATACAAGCACAGGAAAAAGCTTCTCGAGTGATTTTAAATTTCCGAACCAAGTACTAACTAGAAACTTCGAAGTAGGATTTACACTAGATTTAATGGTGAAGGACTTAAAAATTGCGATGAGCATGGCCGAAGATGAAAAGGTACCTATGTTTATATCAAGTGCCTCCTATCAATTATGGAAGCAAGCTTGGTCAGAGGGTAAAGGAAACGAAGACCATACGACTATAGTAAAGCACATAGAAGAAATGTTTGATGTAGAAATAAAAGCATAAGTGCATTGTTAATTCCAAATATATTAGGAAGATACTATGGAAACTCAAGGAGCATATTATGGATAAATTAAAACTTACAGAGCTAGATCGTTCAACCTTACAGTTTAAAGTTACTACTAAATTAAGAGATTTAATATTAAGAGGAGAATTTAAGATGGGAGACCGTCTTATGCAAGAAGAGTGGGCAGCGAAGTTAGGAGTAAGTAGAATGCCTCTGCGAGAAGCGTTGAAACAGCTTGAGGTAGAAGGGCTCGTTCGAATGGAGCCAAGAAGAGGTGCAATCGTCACCCCTATTTCTATTGATGATATTGAAGAGATTTATCAGCTGAGAGCCATGCTAGAGGGAGAGGCTGCTGTAAAGGCGCTACCTTTTTTAGACGAAGAGGACATTAGAGATTTAGAAGAACTATATGAGCAGATGATTCAATTAGATCATAGCGAGACAGACATGGAAAAGTACATGAAAATGAATGCAGATTTCCACCAAATAATTATAGAAGCATGCCCTTGGAGAAGGATTAAAGGGTACATCGATACCCTGTGGAAAGGGATACCTCCGTATACGCCAAGTGTCCTAGTGGATCATCTAGCAGAATCTCATAAGGAGCATAGCCTAATGGTGAAATATGTTAAAGAAAATGACCCTATTAAATTAAGGGATGTAATCGAGACGCATATTCTTCGTACGAAGGATAACTTAATAAAAATGATTGAAATGAGTGGAAGACAGTAAGTAAAAGGTAGGCATGGAAGGGGAAATATAATGAAAAGGTTAGAGATAGCTGTCATTCCGGGAGATGGAATAGGAAAAGAAGTAGTACCTGAAGCATTAAGAGTGCTAGATGCAATCGCAAAGGTTCATGGAGGCTTAACGTTCAACTATACTCATTATCCTTGGAGTTCGCAGTATTATGTTGAGCATGGGAAAATGATGCCGGATGATGGGTTAGATTTGCTAAGTCAAAGCGATGCTATTTTTTTAGGAGCTGTAGGAGACCCTTCTCTCGTAAAGGATCATATTTCCTTAGGCGGCCTCTTGTTAAAAATTCGAAGAGAATTTGAACAAGTCATTAATATTCGTCCTGCTAAGCATATTAAGGGAATAGTTTCTCCATTAAGCCATCCACGAGATTTCGATATTATGATTGTTAGAGAAAATAGTGAAGGTGAATATAGCAGTAGCGGCGGTCGAATCCATCAAGGGATAGATGAAATAGTAGTTCAGAACTCCGTTTTTACTAAAAAAGCTGTTTTGCAGGTCATGGAATATGCTTTTGAACTAGCTACAAAGAGAAATGGTCATTTAACTAGTGCAACCAAATCAAATGGAATCGCTCACTCGATGCCGTTTTGGGATGACGTATTAGCGGAGGTTTCTCAAAACTATAAGGATATTCCAACTAAAAGTGAACATATAGATGCCCTTTCCGCTTTTTTCATTACAAGACCTCACACATTGGATGTAGTGGTGGCTAGTAATCTCTTTGGAGATATTTTAAGTGATATTGGAGCAGCCATTATGGGAAGTATCGGAATTGCACCTTCTGGCAATATAAATTTAAATGGCAAATACCCTTCCATGTTTGAGCCTGTTCATGGCTCGGCTCCTGACATTTATGGAAAAGGAATAGCAAATCCGGTTGGGCAAATTTGGACAGCCAAAATGATGCTAGATCACTTTGGAGAAACAGAAATGGGAACTATCTTATTAGAGGCGATTGAACATACTTTACAGTCAGGCATCAAGACTTCTGATATTGGAGGGAAACATAGTACAACAGAGGTGACGGATGCTATTATTGCAAAAATTGAAGGCGTGAATTCCTAAATGGCGACATAAATACTCCTAAGAAAGGGGAAATCTATGAATCGTGCACGCTCCTATTTATTTGTGCCTGGAAGTAACAAGGAAGTAATTAGAAAAGCCATTCATTCAAAAGCTGACTCTGTGATTCTCGATTTAGAAGATGCGGTAGCGGTAAAGGAAAAAGATAGCGCAAGAGAAATAGTTAAAGAAGCATTGGTTAAGTTTAGGGAAGAAAAAGAATTGATTGTAAGAATCAATGACTTGGATACCCCTTTTTGGGAGAAAGATTTAAAATGCGCATTATCGAATGGGGCTGCAGGTATTATGGTCCCCAAATCAGAAAGCTCCGAGGGCATGAAGGCTGTTTGTGAGATCGCTCGACAATATTCAACCAATCAATTAAAGCCAGTTCAAGTAATTCCATTAATAGAAACCGCAAAAGGAATCCAGTTTGCTTATTCTATTGCGACAGCAGATGAGTTAATTGTGCGGATGGCTTTTGGTTCTATCGATTTTTCATTAGATATCGATTGTGAACTTACAACGAATGGATTGGAGTTATTATTCGCTCGTTCCCAGCTTGTCATTGCTTCCAGAGCCGCGGGCATTGTAGCTCCTATAGATACTGTCTATCCTAAGCTAGATAATGAAGCAGGTTTGGAAATGGAAGCGAAACTTGCCAAACAACTTGGCTTTAAAGGGAAATTAATCATTCATCCTAAGCAAATAGAAGCCGTCCACCAAACCTTTTCCGCTTCTCAAAAAGAAATCGATCAAGCAATAGCTGTTGTGGAAGCATTTGAAAATGCAGAACAAAACGGTATAGCATCGATAATGGTAAATAGTCAATTTGTAGATTATCCAGTGTACAAGAAAGCTAAAAATATAGTATTAGATTCCGAATGAAATATTCTGAATATTAGAATAAATAATAAAAAATAAAAGCTTTACTAAAGTTATTGGTTTATTTTGATGAACAATTCTTTTTTATAGTGACGACTAGAAAGATTATATAAGTGACCTTCAAATAACTATTAAGATCATAAATAAATTATTAAACAGGGGTTGGTGACAGTTTTTCTGCTTTGTTTATGCGAGTTAATTTATTAGCGCTTGATCGATCCTAAAGCTGTTCCATTTATTGATTGGAGCGCCAGACGGCGACTCCAGCGGGATGAGTGAGACAGATCAGACATCACAACCACGCGCGCAAAGCGTCCGGCTGGTGCGGAAATCAATTCTACTTTCTGATTTAAAGATTTCTTTTTCTATGCATCATAAATCAACCCTACTCTTTAACATAGCCAAAATAAAAAATAAAAAATAAAAAATAAAGGATGATTTGATTTGAAAATAACAAATATAGAAGTTAAGACTGTGCCAATTAGTAGTCCAATTAGAAATGCTTATATTGATTTTAGTAAAATGACTGCATCTGCATTAGCCATCACAACAGATGTGGTAAGAGATGGAAAGCCAGTCGTTGGTTATGGATTTAACTCGAATGGCCGATATGCGCCTACAAGTCTATTACTTGAACGATTTATTCCTAGATTACTTGAGGCTGAGTCGAAAGATATTTTAACAGATGATGGGACTAACCTTGATCCACATAAAATACATGCCATCATTATGGCAAATGAAAAACCGGGGGGACACGGAGAAAGAACGGTTGCGGTTGGTGTCATAGACATGGCTGTATGGGATGCAGTGTCCAAAATAGAAGGAAAGCCTTTATACCAGCTTCTTGCAGAACGATATGGGAATGGTCAGGTAGACGAAAAGGTATACATTTATGCAGCTGGAGGCTACTATTTCCCAGACAAAGGATTAACGGAACTCCAAGATGAAATGAAGGGTTATCTTGAGCTCGGCTATAAGGACGTGAAAATGAAGGTTGGCGGTGCTTCTTTAAGTGAAGATATAAAGCGTATCGAAGCAGTTCTAGAGATTTTACCTTCAGGAAGTGGACTGATGGTCGATGCAAATGGTCGCTTTGACTTAGACTATGCTATTGAATTTGGAGAGAAGATTAAAGACTATGAATTGATCTGGTATGAAGAAGCGGGAGACCCTCTGGACTTTCATCTGCAGGCTGAACTCTCCAAGAGATATCCACATGCCATCGCAACTGGGGAAAATATTTTTTCCTTACAGGATGCAACCAACTTAATCCGATATGCAGGCATGAACCCGGAGAAAGACTTTCTTCAATTTGATTGTGCGCTTAGCTATGGATTAGTAGAATATCTACGCATTTTAGAAATGTTGAATGAACACGGCTGGTCCTCTAGACGTTGTATACCTCATGGAGGTCATCAGATGTCACTGAACATAGCTGCGGGATTAGCACTTCATGGGAATGAATCATACCCAGGCGTATTTCAGCCATTTGGTGGATTTGCCGATAACTATGCCGTTGAAGACGGATATGTAAGGCTTCCGGACATTCCAGGCATTGGTTTTGAAGCAAAATCAGATTTGTATAGCTTGCTATCATCTATCGGGAAATAAGTAAGGTTATATCAAAGAGAAGGAAGGCGAGAAGTTGTCTAATAAACTGGAGTTTGATCATAAAACGGCCGCTGAGTATGACAAAGGGATAAGACGAAATCTCCCTACATACGATCCAATGCTTCGGCTTTCGCAAACTTTTCTACGGGCAAACTTAAAAGAGGAAGCCTCTCTCCTAGTAGTTGGAGGTGGAGGAGGTAACGAGCTAAATGCTTTTGGACCTAGCAATACAGAATGGAAGTTTACCGTTGTAGATCCATCAAAGGCGATGCTTGAGGTGGCGAGGATGAAGGTAGAGCAACTGGACATGGATAATCGGGTCGAGTTCTTCAATGGAACAATTGAGTTAGTTCCTCCTGATTATACGTTTGATGCAGCAACATGTATCCTAGTCCTTCATTTCATACCGGAAGTAAAGGATAAGCTGGCACTCTTAAAACAAATTAGAGCTCACCTGAAACCGGGAAGCCCTTTTATACTCGTTAGTAAATATGGAGATCCGAATTCGTTAGAGTTTAAAGAACTGGTTAACCTTTGGAAAAATTACTGGCTAGATACGACGAACTTGTCAGAAGAGAAAGTAGAAGAGTTAATGAACGCAACATTAACCGAATCATCTATCTCTGAAGAAGAAATTCGAAACTTACTTTCTGAAGCTGGGTTTCACCGAATTGCAAACTTTTTCAAGACGAATCACTTTGGCGGTTGGATCTGTCATGCTTTATAAATTGCGAAGAAGTCTTGTTTTAAAAGAGAACTATAAAAACTATGCAGCTCTTGCACTAGCCCTAGTAAGTTTTTTTATCATATTTCTATCGTTACCAGACACATTCTCGTACTCGGCTAAAATCATGACCGGCATTATTACGTCAGGAATTATCTTATGGGCTTTAGAGCCTATTCCTATGGGTCTTACAGGTCTAATTATCTTATTGCTTATGCTTGTTCTCAAAGTAGCAGATACCTCCGTTATATTTAGTGGCTTTGCTTCGCCAGCTACTTATTTAATTGTAGCTGGAATGATGCTAGCAACAGCGGTGAATGAAACCTCTCTTATTAGAAGATTGACCTACAAGATTTTAATAAGGTGGGGAAGTCATGCGAAGGGCTTATTAGGAAGTATCATTATCATTCAGCAAATCCAAGCATTTTTTATTCCAACTACCGCGGTTCGAACTGCCTTAATAATGCCGGTTTCGAAAATGATTATCGAGATTGTTAATGCAAAGCCGGGAAGTAATTTAAGGAAAATGATTATGCTAGGAGTCGCCTATGGAGGGGTAATTAGCGGAACTGCAGTCATGACTGCTGCAATCGGTAATATATTAACGGTGGAGATTCTTAATCGTTTTGCAGGAGTGAACATCACGTATTTCCAGTGGTTCCTTTATACGTTTCCGTTATGGCTCATATTAATTCCTTCCATATGGATTCTTCTATTAAAGGTATTTCCTTTACCAAAAGAACAACAAAGCTTCCCTATGATTCAAGGCGAAATGAAAAAAAGACTAGAAGAATTAGGACCGGTCAATAAAAAAGAGATCAACTGTCTCATCATCTTAATTTTAATCGTTAGTTTATGGTTAACGGAACCGTTCCATGGCATGCATCCGAGCATTCCCGCTTTACTTGGTGTTGTTCTATTGACCCTCCCTCAAGTAGGAATTGCCTCTTGGGAAAAGGTGATTCAAATTAATTACAATACCGTATTGCTATTGAGTGTAACTTTATCAATGGGGTATGTGTTTGTCGACTCTGGTGCGGCGGATATAATTAGTAACTATTTGAGTGTAGATTGGTTTACAAATATTATTCAATATCCTTTATTGGCGGTACTGGTAGTTAGTGTGATGGCACAATTGTTCCATAAAATGATATCCAATGTTTCCACAGCAGTTGTGATTTTGGTTCCTATTATAATTAGCGTTGCTCAAAATGCAGGGCTAGACCCATTAACAATTGGCTTCGCAACTGGTTTATCGTGTGTCTTCGGTTATATGTTAGTTGTAGAATCGATGTCTAATGTAATCGCTCATAGCAGCGGAATGATTTCACAAAAAGACTTTTTAAAGCCTGGATTGTACGCAACTATTATAACCATTATCGCTACAGTCTTGGTTGCAGCGACGTGGTGGAGTTGGATTGGTTTAGTTTAAAATGTGAGGAGGAATGTAGATGTTGCCTTTACAAGATATTACCGTAGTATCGTTAGAGCAGGCCGTGGCAGCACCCTTTGCTACAAGACAATTAGCAGATCTAGGGGCCCGAGTGATCAAAGTGGAGAGACCGGGAATGGGCGATTTTGCACGTAACTATGACGACACAGTCAACGGTATGTCGAGTCACTTTGTATGGATCAACCGATCTAAAGAATCTTTGGCTCTTGATTTGAAACAAGAAGAAGCGAAAAAAGTTTTAGAAAAACTACTTTCTAAAGCCGATGTATTCATTCATAATTTAGCACCTGGTGCGGTAGATCGACTTGGTTTTAGTGCCGCAGAACTTAAAGAAAAGTTTCCACAGCTCATAATTTGCAGCATCTCCGGATATGGTAGTGACGGCCCATATATGAACAAAAAAGCATACGATTTGTTAATCCAATGTGAAGCAGGACTTGTGTCTGTAACAGGTACAGAAGATTCTCCATCTAAATCAGGAATATCAATTGCCGATATTGCGGCAGGAATGTACGCATATACTGGCATCCTAACAGCTATAATTGCTCGTTACAAAACGGGAAAAGGAGCAGTTTTAGAAGTATCGATGCTAGAGGCATTAGCAGAATGGATGGGCTATCCGATGTACTATGCTGGCTATGGGGAAAGTGAACCTAAACGAACAGGTGCCAGCCATGCAACTATTTATCCTTACGGCCCATTCAAGGCAGGCAACGATAAACTAGTGTTCATGGGTATCCAAAACGAACGGGAGTGGATCCATTTTTGCTCAAAGGTCCTAGGCAATCCTGACCTAGCAATAGATCCGCGCTTTAACAACAATTCAAATCGTGTGGCCAATAAAGACTCATTAAAAATCATCATTGAAGAAGTTTTTCAAAAGATGGATCCCGACCAAGTCATCCGCTTGTTAGAAGCAGAAAAAATAGCAAACGCACGCCTAAATACCGTAAACGATTTAATAGATCATCCTCAGCTAGAAGCACGTAATCGCTGGAGAGAGGTTGAATCACCAGTCGGAAAACTCAAAGCACTCTTACCACCCGTAACCTTTGACGAAATCGAATCCGTCATGAACCCTATACCTAACATCGGGGAGCATACAAAAGAGATTCTGAAGGAGTTAGGATATAGCGAGAGGGAGATTGTGTCGTTGGGGGTTTGAGGTTGGTGGGTTGGAGAGTTGGAGTTGTGTGTGTCCCTGTGTCAGACACAATTCTCGCACAATTTGTTTGGAGAAATTTGTTTGTATCCCTGTGTCACACACAATTCGTTTGCAGAAGCAGCTGGGGTGATACCTGGCTGCTTTTTTTGTTGTTTAGATGGGGAAATTGTGTGTGTCCCTGTGTTAGACACAATTCTCGCACAATTCGTTTGGGGAAATTTGTTTCTGTCCCTGTGTCACACACAATTCGAACAGGGTGACCGCTTATATATTTGATAGCGATTTGAGAGAGTTTTTGAGTTATCACCGCTCACAGAGATGTATCATCGGTAGATGAATTTTTCCCTTTGGAGCACAAAGCAAAGTAGCTCAAAGTGTTGAATGAAGAGAATATGCATGTATGTAGCAAGAACAACGTAAAGTGTTGCGGGAAAGTGTGAAAGTGTTGCGGAAATCGATCCAAGTGTTTCGGAAAAATGTGAAAGTGTTGCGCAAAGAGCCAAAAGTGTTGCGCGAATGAAAAGTGTTGCGGGAAAATATGAAAGTGTTGCACTTAATGCTGCAACTGTTGCAGAGAGAGTTGTGTGTGTCCCTGTGTCACACACAACTCCCACACAATTCAATTCGATCAAAAAAGTAGCCAGCATCCCACTGACTGCTTCTTTTTTATTTACAGTCCTATTAACGTCATGTCATTAAATATCATTATACGTTACTATAAAAACATATAATTCAGAAAAATCTATGAATAGGAGGGTGTCTATGAATGAAGGGGCAAAGATTGGGGTTGCTGGTAACGCGAAGGCTGGAAGAAAGAGTATTTTTAGCTATTTGGGGCCAGCATTAATTACTTCTGCTTTGGTGCTTGGGCCAGGGAGTGTGACGTTGTCTTCTAAGATTGGTGCAATTTATGGTGCACAGCTTGTTTGGACGTTGGTGTTGGCGGTTGTGCTGATGATGGTGTTTACAGAGATGAGCACGCGAATTGGGATTGCAGCTAAGGGGAGTTTCATTGGTGTGATGAAGGAAAAATGGGGATTCTGGTCTGGGCTGTTGATTGGGATTGGTGCATTTTTGGTTACAGCTTCGTTTCAGGCGGGGAATGCGATTGGAACGGGGATTGCCATTTCAACGGTAACTAATATGGATCCGACCATTTGGATTGTCGTGTTTACGGCCATTTCCATTGGGCTTTTATTTGCAAAGCAGTTTTATCAAATTCTAGAGAAGCTGATGCTTGTACTGGTTGTTCTGATGCTTTTGGCGTTTCTTATAACAGTCATTGTAGTAAGGCCGTCGATTGGGGAGATTTTTCAAGGATTTGTTCCTGTTATTCCGGATGGAAGTATGGGGCTGATTATCGCTTTATTTGCTACTAGCTTTTCGATAGTTGGGGCGCTTTATCAGTCTTATTTGGTTAAGGAAAAGGGATGGACATTGGCGGATGCTGCAAGTGGGAAGAGGGAGTCTTTCTTAGGTATTTTTCTGCTTGGATTTATCTCCTTCCTCATCATGATCACAGCAGCAACGATTCTCAAACCACAGGGGCTGGTTGTGAATGATGCTTCGGAAATGGGCTTGGCGCTCGAGCCGTTGTTTGGTAGCTGGTCGACGGTTGTGTTTATGCTTGGGCTGTTTGGTGCTTCGTTTTCGTCCTTGATGGGGAATGCAACGATTGGTGGGTCCCTGCTTGCGGACGGAGTTGGGGTAGGGAATAACCTTTCTAATATGAAGGTGAAGCTTTTCATTATATTAGTGATTTTATTTGGCTCGGTTATTGGAATTGTGTTTGGGTCTGCACCGCTCAATTTAATTGTTTTTGCGCAGGCGGTTACGATATTTGTTGTTCCGTTTATTGCGATTGCCATTTTAGTCGTAGCGAATGATAAGCGAGTGATGGGGGAGCTGAAAAACAAATGGCTTAGCAATTCACTCGGCATAATAGGGTTACTTGTATTAATTTATCTGGCATATAACAACGCAAACAATATCTTTTTTTCTTAAAAAGGAATGGGGGAAATTATGAAAACAGTTGAAGAGTTAGAGAATTTGATGACGCAGCCATCCGCTGCATTGATCGATGACATGGTGAAGCTAGACGGGAATATTATGATTTTAGGTATTGGTGGGAAGATGGGACCGACGCTTGCTGTGATGGCGAAGCGTGCGATTGATGAGGCCGGCTTGGATAAAAAGGTGATTGGTGTGTCGCGTTTTTCAAATGGCACGCTGCAGGCGGAGCTGGAAAGTGCAGGGGTTGAAACGATTGCCTGTGATCTATTAAACGAGGACGAACTAAAGAAGCTGCCTGTTGAAAAGAACATCATTTACATGGCTGGCAATAAATTCGGGACGACTGGCAACGAGCATTTCACATGGGCGATGAACACCTATCTGCCTGGTCGAGTTGCAGAGCATTTTAAGGGCTCTAATATTGTGTCATTCTCTACGGGAAATGTGTACCCGCTAGTGCCTGTGATTGGGAGCGGCTGCGATGAGAACCACCAGGTTGCTCCGGTTGGAGAGTATGGTCAGTCCTCTTTAGGAAGAGAGCGTGTGTTTACATATTTCTCAGAAAGAGACAATACGCCGCTTGCCATTTTCCGTTTGAATTACGCAATCGATATGCGTTACGGGGTTTTATTGGAAATAGCGAAGTCGGTTTATAATGAAAAGCCGCTGGATCTATCGATGGGGCATGTCAATGTCATCTGGCAAGGGGATGCGAATGAGTATGCGATTCGATCCTTGCTTCACGCGAGCTCGCCTCCAACCGTTATCAACGTCACTGGTCCGGAGACGCTTTCCGTACGCTGGGTTGCAAATGAGTTTGGCCGCTTGTTCGATAAGAAGCCTGTTTTTGAGGGGGCAGAACAAGAAAATGCACTCCTTAACAATGCGAGCAAGGCTCACCAGCTGTTCGGCTACCCGCGTGTATCGATTCGTGAAATGATTGAATGGATTGCAGACTGGGTCGCAAATGACGGAGAAACGATCAATAAGCCGACTCACTTCCAGGAGAGGAAGGGTGAGTTTTAAATGAAAGAAGAGTTAAAACAGCATCTACATGACGGGGCGTTCATTCCGGCGCATCCACTTGCGATCACGCAAGACAAAAAACTCGACGAAGAGGCACAACGCCGTTTAACTCGATATTACTTGGAGGCTGGCGTTGGCGGGGTCGCGGTTGGCGTGCATACTACACAATTTGAGATTCGAGATCCTCAGTTTGATTTGCATGAAACGGTATTAAAGCTTGCGATGGAGGAAATCAACAACGCAAAGCTGAATCGTCCATTCCTTAAAATTGCGGGTGCTTGTGGTAAAACAGAGCAGGCGGTAAAAGAGGCAGAAATCGCTAAAAGTTTTGGCTATGATATGGTACTATTAAGTAACGGTGGATTAAATGAATATTCCGAAAAAGAACTAATTGAACGTACGAAAGAGGTCGCTGCTATTATTCCAGTGTTCGGCTTTTATCTGCAGCCAGCTGTAGGTGGACGGGTATTCAGCTATGAATTTTGGGAGCAGTTCGCTGCAATCGACAATGTATTCGGTATTAAAATGGCTCCGTTTGACCGTTATTTAACGTTAGATGTGATTCGCGCAGTGAACGCCTCTCCGAGAAGAGACGAGATTGCGCTTTATACGGGCAATGATGACAACATCGTAGTGGATTTGTTCACCAATTATAATGATAAGCAAATCGTTGGCGGCTTGCTAGGGCACTGGTCTGTGTGGACGCATAAGGCAGTGGAGCTTTTTGAGCAAATAAAAGAAGCAAGGGCACAGGGTCAGATTGATCCAAAGTGGTTCAGCATTGCCCAGCACGTCACGGATGCCAATGCAGCATTCTTTGATTCGAGAAACGACTTTAAGGGAAGTATTGCGGGTATCAATGAAGTGCTCAGAAGACAGGGGCTTATGCAGGGGAACTGGTGCCTAATGGATCACGAGGTATTGAGTGAGGGCCAGCTAGAGGAAATCGATCGTGTGTACTACGCGTATCCAGAGCTGAACGACGATGCATTTGTAAAGGCTTTTTTGGAAAAGGAAAGTGTAGTAAACGGTTAAGCAATGGAGGCACATCGATTAGGTGTGTCTTTTCTTCTATTTCAAAGGGGGGAGAGGTATGGAGACAAACATAAAGGTGGGAGTTATAGGGCCGCAATGGATTCGCGAGACGATGGTTAGATGCTTTGGACTTTTTCCGAATATCCAACCGATTTTCCGTTTATCCGATGAAATAAAAGATGCAAGGCAACTGACGATAGAGCTCTTGGACAAGGTGGATTGCTTGTTTTATTCGGGAAGAATCCCTTATTTAGTTGCAAAGGAAGAAATACCGATAGAGACACCAGCCTTCTATATTCCACTGAAGGGAGCAGGACTCTATCAGTCTCTGTACAAGCTAAAGAGCAAGCAAAATTTCACGAACATTAGTCTGGACGGCATACAGGACAACTACATGGAGCTTATTAAAAGCAATTTAGAGGAAACGTTTACGTATCAAAATTTTCAAGAAATCGTCTATATGGAAAACAAAGATGACGTGGTGAATTTCCATCTAAGAAATGTAGAGGAGATACCTAATACGGTTGTCATAACTAGTCTCAAGCTAGTTAGTGAGCAGCTATCCGAGATGAATATTATAAACGAATGGCTAAAGCCTACGGACCAGGATATTATTGTGGCAATTGAACGAATGCTGCTCGCAACCAATCAACGAAAGCAAAAAGAGATGCAAATAATAGTAGGTCGAATCTTTATCGAAAATTCCTGTGATGCGAGTGAATTTATGTCCGAGCAGCAGGTACATACTCGAAATCATGCCATACACCGTATGCTTCTTCAATTTGCCGACCAAATAAATGGTTATCTGATAGCGCTTAGCAGTAGTGAGTATGTATTTATCACAAATCGAGGTATTTTCGAGCGGATTACAGAGGGCTATAAATATTTGCCAATTGTCGATGAGATGAAGAAAAAGCTAGAGGTGTCTTTATCAATAGGAGTCGGCTTCGGGTTTTCAGCGCTCGAGGCAGGATCGCATGCAAGGGTGGCACTCATTCAGGCACAGGAGCATGGAGGGGGCTGCTGCTTTATCGTTCGCGAGGATCGCAGCGTCTTTGGACCAATCGATTTGATTGTCCCGATGAAATATCCACTCACAGTGACGGATCAGCTGTTAATAAGTAAAGCAGAGCATATCGGCATGAGTGCAGCAAACATCCAAAAGACAATGGCAGTCATCAAGCGAAAGAAGGAAAATGAATTCACGGCGCATGAGCTTTCTTCTATTTTAGGTATTACACCAAGAAGCGCCCACAGAATAATCCAATCGTGGCTGGATGCCGAGCTCATCAAAATTATCGGGATGGAGAAAATTTCAAAGCGCGGTAGACCTAGACAAGTATTCGCACTCGTAACAACTGAAAGCTAGGAGGGACTCTATGAAAATAGGATTGATAGGACTAGACACTTCACATAGTGAAATATTCACTAGATTACTAAATAACCAAGATGATCCCCATCATGTACAAGGTGCAACCATCACCCACGTTATCCCGACATTCTCGGAGGATTTAGCAATTAGCTCAAGCAGATTTACTGACTTCTATCAAATTGTCATCAAGAAATACGGTGTAGCAGAGGTAGACACAGTTGAGAAATTAATGGGTGAGGTAGACGCCGTCATCATAGGGACAGTCGATGGGCGCAATCATCTAGACTGGTTCAAGGAAATTGTGCCTTATGGTAAGCCAGTGTTTATCGATAAGCCAGTCGTCATGAGCAGCAAGGAAATGGCAGAGGTGATTAGGTTAAGTAAAGAACACGCGACACCTGTCATGAGCTCCTCTGCTTTACGTTTTTCGGAGTCGGTTATGGCGGTCAAAGGGTCAGTAGACTGGAGCAGTGGCTATTTCTACGGACCAACGCCCATGCAGGAGCAGCTAACAGGATACTTCTGGTACGGTATTCACCTCGTCGAAATGGCGGTCACTCTATTCGGGACAGGCGTGGAAAAGGTGGGGGTCGAGCAAAAGGCTGATTGCCACCATGTTCATCTGACCTACAAGGATGGTCGACATCTCATCATTCGAGGTGAAACCGAATGGCACAGCCGTTTCGGTGCAGTATTGCACTCCGCGGATGATGTACAGACATTGAAGCTATGGGAGGAAGAGAAACCTTTTTACGCTGGCTTGGTTGAGCATATGGTAGAATTTTTTGAAACAGGGAAAGCAACCGTATCTTTAGAGGAGACGGCGGAGATTGTACGAATTATTGAAGAAATAAATAAGGGATTATGAGATGAAAAACACTATTCAAGCTATGCTTGGATGGTGTTTTTTAGAGAGATTTAGATACTAGGTGGTTAATTGAAAAGCATATAAAATTTATTTTTTTATAATAATCGTTCGTGTTTTAGGTTTGAAAAAGTTTAAATTTTATAAGGAAAATAGTATTCTTATGATTATTCCGAATGATATAATAATAAAGTTATAAAAAATGAACTTTAATCAAGGGGGAGAAAATTTGTTTAGTGGGAAAAGGATTGTAGCAAGTTTTTTAGTTGTGATTTTATTATTAGGGAATGGAATGTTTCTAAAACAACTTCCAGTACATGCGGAAGAGAAGGATATAAATATTACCCTTCTTGCAACTTCAGATATTCATGGGCGATTTATGCCATGGGATTATGCGATAGATGGTCCGAATGTAAGCGGGAGCCTAACGCAGCTATATACCATTATCAAGCAAGTGCGAGCAGAGAATCCAAACACCATTTTATTGGACAATGGTGATTTGATACAGGATAATTCTGCAGAGCTATTCAACGATCAGCCGTTATCTCCTATGACTCAAGCGATTAATGCGATGGGCTATGAGGCATGGACTTTTGGTAACCATGAATTTAACTTTGGTTTAGATGTGTTGGACAAGGTTTCTAGTCAGTTCAAAGGGCCTCGATTAGCTGGTAACGTATACAAGGAAAATGGGGAACGTTTTTTACCTGCTTATACGATTATCGAACGTGATGGAGTAAAGGTTGGAATCATCGGGATGGTCACTCCATTAATAACACAGTATGAAAAGGGTACGGATCATTTAGAGGGTCTAGTGGTCAAGGATCCTGTAGAGGAAACGAAAAAAGCAGTGAAAGAGCTAGAAGGTAAAGTAGATGTAATGATTGGTCTTTTACATATGGGTCTTGAAAATGAAAACGGTAATCCTGGAACAGGAGTAATGGACATTGCAAATGCAGTGCCAGAGCTAGCTGGTATTTTTGCAGGGCATAACCATGTGCTGATTAACAATGAAAATGTAAATGGTGTTGTAATTACAGAGCCTGCAAAATATGGTACACATATTTCAAGAATTGATTTAACCTTCTCCAAGGATGGGGAAAAGTTAACACTAAAGGATAAGGGTGCTTCCACAATTCCAGTGAAAGCGGCAGACGGAACTACTGTTAAGTCGGATGAAGAGCTGGAAAAATTATTGCAGCCTTACCATGAGTTCGCGCGAGCAGACGCAAATGTGGTGGTAGCACAATTAAAAGGGACAAACCTTGTTCCTCCAAATGAAATAGAAGGTATCCCAGCAGTACAAGTACAAGAAACACCTTTGTCGGACTTTTTCCATGAGGTGATGCTTCATTATAGTAATGCAGATGTGGTAGCTCATCAGATAGACAATGACAAAGCGTCCTTAAATGTTGGACCTATAAAGAAAAAAGACATTGCTTACAACTACCAGTTTGCTGGTGGAGAAGTTTCTGTCTATGAAGTAACAGGAAAAGATTTAAAGGATTATATGGAATGGGCAGTTGGCTATTTCAATACTACGCGTGATGGAGACGTGACAGTAAGCTTTGATAAAACTCGCCGTGCTTCCAAATACAGTACAAATGACTTCTTCGGTAATGTTAAATACGATATCGACTTATCCGAGGCACCGGGAAAACGTATTAAAAACCTTAAAAAGCTAGACGGAACTCTGATTAAAACAGAGGATCAATTAACTTTAGGGATGAATGCATATAGAATGGACTTTCTTCTATCTAAAGGACAAGCGTTAGAAGGGCGTAAGTTTAATATGACCTGGTCCTCCAAGGATGAAAGTGCCTATGGTGAAACTGGCGGTACCATTCGCAATCTTGCCATTAGATATTTAAAGGACGAGATGAAGGGCGAATATAAACCAACCATTCAAAACAACTGGAAAATCGTCGGTGTAGATACAAAATCTCCAGCACGAAAAGCAGTTGTAGAACTAGTCAATAAAGGAATTCTAACTGTACCTACAACGGAAGATGGAAAGTACACGAATATCGCATCCATCAATGTAAAGGATGCAATTACACAGCAGGAAATAAAAGAGCTATCAGCAAAGGCTAAAGTGGACTCCGCACAATTTGCAAAAGTAAAAACAACAGGTGAATTCTATTTAGCTTTAGCGAAAGCACTAAATAAACCAGAACCACCAAAGGATAAAGCTAAACCAGTTAAACCAGAAGCACCTAAAGATAAGCCGGCTAAACCTGAAACACCGAAGGATAAAGCTAAACCAGTTAAACCAGCAACACCAAAAGGAAAAGTAACAGCTTACCATTTGAATGTCCGCGCTCAAGCAGCAAACAGTGGAAAAGTGCTAGGAACCATTGCTAAAAACAAAGAAGTAGAAGTGCTTGGCAATGAAAAAGGCTGGTACGTCATTTCCTACAAAGGTAAAAAAGGATACGTGTACAGTAGATATATTGATTTACTAAAATAAATGGACTTAACACTCATTCGGGAATCCCGGATGAGTGTTTTTTTATATGGGTCGGTAGAACCTTGCGGAGATGAGAGTGAACCTTGCAGAGACGGTAGAACCTTGCGGAGACGGGAGAACCTTGCAGAGATGGGAGTGAACCTTGCGGAGACGAGAGTGAACCTTGCAGAGACGGACGAAAACCTTGCACAAAAGGGAAAACCCCTTGCTACACAAAAAATCCCCATGCCACCAACCGGCACAGGGACTAACTTAAACAAATCTACTCCATCGATAAATCCTGAACTATTTACATCCTTTCAAAGGAGTCTATAAGGTTGTAACGTCGTTCCCCATATATTGTTGCAGCTGTTGCTGATATTTATGAATTCGGTTGGAAGTACTAGCTATTGGATTCATAAGATATGTGTCATTTAGTAGGTTGTTGTAGCTTGGATATTTGTATTCGGGCTGCTTTAAAGTACTGGTTATATCGATCTTACTAGCCACACAAATATTCACATATACGATCTTGGCGAAATGCTCTTCAAAATAGAATGACTTTCGTAAAAAGGTGGATTCATTAGCCTCGAATAAGTCATCCAGTATAATATTTAATTTCTCCCTGGCAACTATAGCCTTGTTCATACTGGTAGCCCATTCATTAGAATATGTTTCAGTTAAAAGTTCTGAGAAAAACTCGGCTCTTGCTCGATTAAAAGAAACAAATCCTATCCACATAATATCTTGTTCTGAACTTTCAAGAGCATGGTCAAAGGCTTGCTGGGCTTCCCCCAAGTACATGATAGCTATCTGCCTAGATTCAGCAGTAATTCCACTTATATTTTCTCGAATTTCTTCTAAACTTGTGATTTCTAATAAATCCTTTGTAGAAAGGTTTAACTCTTTTGAAATTATATCCATGGCCTTTTGGCGATAGTACAGCCCTAAGTAATTATTGTAAATAGTTTTAGACACAGGATTTTTTAATAAACTTCCTCTTATCTCTAATATAGAAGCAGGGATATTATTGTTTTCGGTATTCACTAGCTTTTGATATTTCATTACATATTTTAAAAGCTGTATAGTTTCTTCAACCAATAAAAGATTTCCTGTGCTTATTGTCATTAAAGACTTTAAACGTTTATCGATTAATTTCAAAATCTCATCCATTTTCTTCGCGTTTTCTTTATGATTTGCATTGGAATCAGTAAACAGGGAAGGAAAGAACACAATTAGATCAATAAAGTATTGTAGGTTATTAGCAAATTCAATCGCAGATTTAGATTGCTTCTTATATAGAACGGTTAAATCTCCATATATTGCTTTTGATACGTCAGTAGCATTGGATTGAGCGTATTTTTTCATTAAAGAAGGAATAGAGGTAACATAATCCGGGTTTTCAAGCACATTGCCTTGCATTTTGTTAATAGCGTTAACGCTATCAATAGATACATAGGTTTTAAGTGCAAAATGAAAGGCAAGAATAGATACGACAATAGAAATTAAGGTTATAGAGAAATCCACGAAGTCAGCCGTATCCTTCATTTTAGAAATGCGTATGGCACTGTATACACATACAATAGAAATAAGTAGAAAGAAGATATAAATATGTCGAAGTTGTAGTTTTATCACAAAAATCTTCCTTTTAATGTTTTATCCCAATTATATCAGGAATGGTAAAACAGGGTAGATGGTTTTTTTATAAAAAGCTAGCTACATAATCAAAAAAATCCCCATGCCACCAACTGGCACAGGGACTAACCAAAACAATTCTACTCCACAATCTCTCCATCAAAAGCAGCTCGGTAAATCGCAGCAATCTCTTTTTCACCTAGCTCCAATGGACTGCGAGCCAAAATGCGCTTTTGTTTTGTTGCGTCTTCCGTCAAGCTTTCTAAGGAACTTTCCGGGATTTCGAAGCCTTGAAGGGTAGAAGGGATTCCTACGTCTTCTACTAATCTCTTTAGCTCAGCGACGCATTTATAGGATGCTTCCTCCTGAGATAGATTACTAGAGCTGAAGCCCATTGCTTCGTAAATATCTTTCATGCGTTTTTCGCAGCTTTTGCGTATGTAGCCCATAACATAAGGGAGTAGGACGGCGTTGGAATCTCCGTGGGCGATATGGAACTGACCGCCAAGCGGATAGGCGAGTGCATGAACACCAGCAACTCCTGCGTTGAAGAACGCTAACCCTGCTAAATAGCTGCCGTAGCTCATATCGGTACGCGCTTGTTTGTCTTTACCGTTCGATACAGCAGTGCGGATCGAATTGCTAATTAAGCGAATAGCCTGTAGCGCTAAAGCATCTGACACAGGACTAGCATTTTTCGAGATATACGCCTCAACTGCATGAGTTAGTGCATCAACGCCAGTAGCAGCAGTAACCTTCGGAGGCAATGAAACAGTCAATGCTGGATCGACAATTGCTACGTCTGCCAATAAATAATCATGCGTCACAACATCCTTCGTAGTCTCTAAAGATAGCACCGAAATATTAGTAACTTCCGAACCGGTTCCAGAGGTAGTAGGGATTAAAATCGTCGGTAACCCTTTATGCGTAATTTGCATAGAGCCAGTTAAGTTTAAATAATCCGCTACATTGCCTTCATGAGAAGCAATTACTCCTGCAAGCTTCGATAAATCGAGTGCACTGCCGCCGCCGACGCCGATGACCATGTCAAATGCATGCTCACGAGTATAGGAAACTAGCTTTTCGCCGATAGCTAAAGGGGGCTCAGGCACAACATCTGTATAAATATCAACCGTGTAGCCGGCAGATTCTAGCGGCTCCGAGACTTGATTCGTCAAACCGATATCCTTTAAAAATGGATCGGTGACAATCAGTATTTTTTTTACTTTAAAGCGTTCCACTTCAGCTAGGAGATGGGATAGTGCATCCCATCCTGTGTAGCTGATTGGTGTGAACGTAATTTTTTCTGACATACTGCTCACTCCTTATTGATTATTCCAAACAACAAGCTTCGTTTCCGTCATTTCGTGAATCGCGTATTTGATACCTTCCTTACCGGTACCGCTATCCTTCACACCACCGTATGGCATTTGGTCCACACGATACGTAGGAATGTCATTGATCATGACACCACCAACCTCTAAAAGCTTGGCTGCCTTAAACGCTGTCTTAATATCGTTTGTGAAAATACCTGCTTGTAGACCGAAGCTTGAATCATTGATTGCTTCAATTCCTTCTTCAATAGAAGAAATGCGACTCACGCCAACGATCGGAGCAAATACCTCCTGGCAAGAAACCTTGGAAATTGCATTCACATTTTTTAAAATCGTAGGCTGGAACACATCATTTTCAATCTTCCCGCCTGTAATAATTTCTGCGCCATGACCGACTGCTTCCTCGACCCACTCTAGAGCACGTTCCGATTCAGAAGTAGCGATCATTGCGGAAATGTCTGTAGCTGGATCGAAGGGACTTCCAACGACAAGCTTGTTCGTCATCTCACTAAATTGTTCAATAAATTCATCGAAAATTTCATCCATCACGTACGTACGCTGTAAAGAAATGCAGACTTGACCTTGATTGGAAAATGCACCCATCACACATTTTTGCACTACATTAGCAAGGTCTACATTTTTATCGATGATCAAACCAGCATTAGAGCCAAGCTCCAGCGCAACCTTCTTCAATCCAGCCTTATTGCGAATTCCTTTACCTACAGCAGGACTGCCGGTGAACGTAATCATCTTCACCTTGTCGCTTTCTACTAAAGCATCTCCAACCTCGCGTCCACTACCAGTCACGACATTAAAAGCGCCTTTTGGTAGAGCCGTTTGTTCTATCAATTCTGCTAAAAACAGAGCAGATAGTGGAGTCTGAGACGCAGGCTTCAATACGATCGTATTGCCAGCCGCAATCGCAGGTCCAACCTTATGTGCCACTAAATTTTGTGGGAAGTTGAACGGAGTGATAGCTCCGATAACACCGATTGGCTCCTCGATCGTATAGCCAAATCGATCCGCTCCGTTTTTTGCAGCGTCCATTGGAATCATCTCGCCGGTTAAACGCTTCGCTTCCTCGGCAGCAAACTTATACGTTTCAATCGTACGGTCAATTTCCCCGTACGCATATTTCAGTGGCTTTGCGGCCTCTAATGAAATAATTTTTGCAGCCTCTTCACGATGTACGGCGAACAGCTGAGCAATTTGCTCCAATATAGCAGAGCGCTCGAATGCTGTTAAAGCCGCCACTTTTTCTCGTGCACCATGTGCCACTTCAATTGCTTCATCCACTTCCTCACGCGTTGCCTGAGGAATTTTTGCGATCAGCTCTTTTGTATGTGGGGAGTAAAGCTCCGCAAATCTTTCAGAAGATTTCCATTCACCGTTTACATAATAGTTTTTTTCCATGTCGATCATCCTTTCATTCGTTACAGTTGTAACACTATTTTACCATGCGAGGATGCCATATATGTTTAGTCCGCCTTCTGATCCTTCATGAAGGTGTTGTCGACCTCACCTCTAAAGAAATGCTTACCGTAGATTAATAAACAAAGAATGATTCCTACAGCAAACGCCCAAGCAGCACCCTTTATGCAAAGCACGGCACCAATAATACCAGCGATACCTAAATCACGTTGACTGCGTGATTCTAAAATACCGACCTTAACACTAACATACCCTTGAATGAGTAAAGTTAAAGCCAAAGCTACCCCTAAAATTGGTTCTACTAAACTAACAATTGGAAGTAATAGTAAACCAGTATTAGTACCCCAACGGAAGGAGCCAACTCCGCCAAAAATCGAATCCATTGCTTTTCGTCCTTTTTTAAAACGTTCGATCATCACTACCTGCATAGCTGACCATAATGGACCACACATCGTTACGTCTGGACCTAAAATACTCATCGCACTATTACGAATTCCAAAGATTAAGTGAGCACGACTAGGATTGTATTCTACTTTTTCATCAGGACGTGCCGCAGCCCCTTCTTCCACTAATGCTTTCGTTTGTAGCACATCTCCGAACAACACGATATAAGCTGCTAGCACGGTAGGTAAACCAGTTAGGAACATCATCAGTGGTGGGAACCCTAAACCAAATATTGTATATTCGTTCCACAGTGTGACAAAATCAGGGGTTGAAAAGCCCCATTGAAGTGTTGGCCATGGTGCTTCTCCAAAAATCGGCGCGATGACCACCGCCAAAATAATTACAGGGAATATCCCGAGCTTAGCAATCGTCCCCCAAAACGGATTTCGGTTTTGGAAAGTAGCAAAATGGTTAGAGAATAATAGATAGAAAGCTATGCCGATTGCAATTGTGATCGTCCATGGGAAGGACTCAAATCTTCCACCGATTTGGAAAACAGAGATAACAGCTGCAAAACCTGCCCCAAGGATAACCCCTGATTTAATGGCAGGTGGGATTAGCTTAACAACCTTAGATGCGAGACCGGTTGAACCGAGCAGCAAGGAAAGAATCCCTAGCGTCATCTGGAAGGCAATTAAGGCATGAACCCGTTCTGCACCTTCAGGGAACTGCTGGCAATAAAGCATAATCAGCGGTATAGCTGGAGTAATCCATCCCGGAACTGCTGGGTCACCAAGTAAATGATGTAACAAATAAAAGATTCCGTTTAGTAATACGATTGCCATAGCAACCTCAAATGGCATTCCCAGCAACTCGATTAAAAGTGGAATAGCAGATAAGTCGACTGCACACATGAGCAAGCCTTGCACATAATCTGGCCATTCAAAACGGTAGTGAATAAAAGGTAAGCGGATCTTAAAAGGGCCCGCTGGTATGTATGGGGATTCCTCTCCATACTTTCGGTTTTTCCATAACATAAACTAAATCTCCTCCCAATTTTTAATGTAACCCCTTACATAAAACCCCTTTTGAATACGTAACCATTTTATTGGAAAGTAAAATGGTTACGTATTCATTGTTAGAGAAAAAATAAAACAAACCTGGCTTCATTAGTTTGTTTTAAGTGCTCTCGTCGTGCTTCTTTTAAATACTTTAACAGACTCCGTAATTTGTGTGCAACTATTTTTTTTATTTTCAATCATTTCTATCAATTCCTGAATAGCTAAAAATCCTAGATTCTCTTCAGAGATGCTACCCACTGTTGTAAGCTGAATGGACCCGTGCATACTCATATCCACGTTATCAATTCCTATAATACTCAAGTCATTTGGGATCGATAGACCGTGCTGAAAAGCTTCATCCATTAAAAATAACGCGAGCGAATCCGAGCCCCCACAAATCGCAGTAGGACGATCCTCTAAATTCTTCAGCTTTTCAAAAGCCAAGGCAATATCCTGTTTGGAAGTATCCGTATTAAAAATATACCTCTCAGATACATTTAGTTTAAAATCCTCCACAGCCTTCTTGTAGCCAAGATAACGATTATGGAAGGTACTAACAGACAATGGACCACCAACCCACGCAATCCTTGTATGACCCAGCTCCACCATATGCTGGACTGCTAAATAACCAGCTTGAAAATTATCGATTTCCACAAAATACTCATTGTTTTTATGCTTGCGGTTATAGGTGATAAATGGAATATTCATCCGCTTGAGCTTATCAAAAATAGGGTCATCTAATAAAATACAAGATAAAATAATGCCGTCAATTTTATGCTCAAAGGCAGTCGCATACGCCTCACTAAGCTTTTCATCGTTTACAAACTGTACGCTTACACGATATCCCATTTCATTCGCATAATTGACAATAGCAGTAGTACTGTCCACAAAAAATGGGTTATGTAGCGGTCCAGATAGAAGGGCAATCGACCCTGTCTTATTTTGAACCAAAGAGCGCGCATGAAGATTCGGCATATAGTTTAACTCATCAATCGCCTTCATTACTTTTTCAAGTGTGGGCTTCTTAACTAACTCCGGTGTATTTAAAACACGAGATACTGTCGTTTGGGAAACACCAGCATGCTTTGCAACGTCTTTCGATGATACCAAGACAAAACCTCCTTTTAGGTCTATTCTATATCGTTTCTCCCAGAAAAAGAAGGATTATAAATAAGCTTGTGGAAATAAAGGAAGGAGGGGAGAGGAAGAAATGTTCCAAACTATAATAGAACCAAGAGTCTCAGAAACCGATGGAGTAGGGCATATCAACAACACCACCATTCCGATTTGGCTAGAGGGTGGCAGAAACCAATTATTTACCCTCTTCAACCCGGATTTAAGCTTTCAAAATTGGAAAATGATTATCCTAAAAACAACCGTAGAATATAAAGCACAAATCTATTACGGAAAACAAGTAGAAATCAAATGCTGGATCAAACGAATCGGCAACTCCAGCCTCGAGCTATACGAGGAAATCTGGCAGGAAGGAAAACTAACCGTAGAAGCCAGTACAATCTATGTAAACTATAATGTGCAGGAGAATAAAAGCGAGGCAATCCCAGACGAGATTCGAAGAGAGCTGGAGAAGCATTTGTATGTGGGAGATTGAAGAAAATTGATCGGCATCAAACTCTTTAAAATCTAATCGGTGCATTCGAGCAAGCTCGAATGGCATTTCAGTCGTTGTTTTTAAGGTATATCTGGGCACTCCATTTCGAATCCATGTAATATATTACATAAATATCCCTGCGATACTACTTAATAGATACATAGGAATGACCTAGTATTATCATAGTAGTCTTTGTGATATAATGTCTATATAGTTCGAATTTTGAAGGGAATGTTTTCATGTTTAAACCAAACCAACCAAAGACATCCAATAGATTAAAAACAATACTAGAGTTCAGTGACCTATGGGAATTAGATCAACAGGAGCGCTATGTTTTCCAATACTATCACAATAAGCTAAAGGGATTAGACCCAAACCAAATTAACATCCATGGTGTGGCATTGCATAAAAATGATAACGGGTTTATTATGACTGCAATCATTCGTCACTCCCTACAAAAAACATTGAATATGGAAGTCATTAGATTAGTAGTTAGAGATAAGGATGGCAACGATATAGCCCGTAAGGAGTTCAATATGGAGGTATTCGGTCTATTAAACTCTTTAAGAGCACGTCCTTGGATATTTGAATTCGACAAGGATTCCTTGCTAGTGCCAGAGGAAGAAATCAAAGACAAAATGGAATTCGAAGTACTGTTTGAATACCAGCAGCCAGTTGTATCTGATTTTACATTACAATTAGACGAGAACTGGTCTAATGGGCTATCTCCAGAGCAGATTGCTTCACTTGAGGCTTCTTTAACTGCCATGGAGGCAGTTGAAGAAAACTCCTTATCAGTTAATGCCTTTCATTTTGCAGAAGTAGAAGACGGCGTCGAGGTATACGTATTACTACGCAACGGATACAAAGAAGAAATCACAATCAGCAACCTACCAGTTCAACTATTAGACGCGGCAGGCGATGTAGTTGCAAAACTAGGCTTCCCACTAGAACAATTTGCTGTAGGATCTCATCAGGCTAGACCAGTAAGTCTTCACTTCCCGAAAAACGTATTCCAAAAAGAATCACCAGACTTCAGTAGCTGGAACGTTCAGCTAACACCACAAAACTAATTCAAAACTCCCTACCGTTCACTTGGTGGGGAGTTTTTTTGTGGGAAAGATATAACTGGCAACGAAATTTCATGATATAATCCCTTTATTGTAAGAATATTGTAAAATAACTAATATCAATCATACAGGGCGATGAGCTCATTTACTCAGCGAGCAAGATTTAGAACAATCAAAGTAAAATTTACGACAATCAAGGCAAAATTTACGACAATAGGCAGCTAGATTACTACAATGAGCGTCTATTTTACTACAATGCTAACCCAGCTCGACCTACCAAGCTAGATTTACGACAATCCCGGCATATTTTACGACAATAGGTAGCTAGATTACAACAATCAAACGATATTTTACTACAATCAAATCCCAGCTCTCCAAGTGGAGCCTGATTTACAATAATCTCGGCATATTTTACAACAATAGGCAGCTAGATTACTACAATGAGCGTCTACTTTATTACAATGGCAACCCAGATCTACCCGCCAAGCTAGATTTACGACAATCTCGGCATAGTTTACAACAATAGGCAGCTAGATTACAACAATCAAGCGATATTTTACTACAATCAAGTCCCAGCTCTCCAAGTGGACCCGAATTTACGACAATCAAGGCAAAATTTACGACAATGGCCAGTTAGATTACGATAATCAAGCGATATTTTACTACAATCAAATCCCAACTCTCCAAGTCGAGCCCGATTTACGACAATCCCGGCATATTTTACGACAATAGGCAGCTAAATTACTACAATCAGCGTCTACTTTACTACAATCCAGCATTACTTTACTACAATCACGAGCTAACACGAAAAGAAGCACTTCAACGAGAGTGCTACTACTAAAAGTGATGCTCTTCAAGAGACAATCCCAATGAGGAGGACGACCATGACACACATTTTATACATAGAAGATGAAATAGATATAGGTACCTGGGTGACGAAGGATTTAACGGAAAGAGGATATGAGGTGACGTGGCTGAAATCTGGGGAGGATGCGGAGAAGTATGTTTCGCAGGTGGATCTTGCTATTTTGGATGTGATGATTCCAGGGCTGGATGGCTTTTCGATTGGAAGGCGGATGAAGAAGGAGAAGGGGGACCTGCCCATTTTAATGCTTTCGGCGCGGACGGCGGTGGAGGATAAGATAGAGGGGCTTCATTTTGCGGATGATTATTTGACGAAGCCGTTTCATCCGGATGAGCTGGTTGCTCGTGTCGAGGTCCTTTTACGGAGATACCAAAAGAATGAAGATGTATTGAAGCTTCAGCATCTGACCATACATACTAAGGATATGCGCATAGTGGACAATGAGACGAATGAAGAAATCCAGTTAACCGGTAAGCAATATCACCTGCTACAATTTTTTATTCGGCATCTCAATCAAATCCTAACGAAGGAACAGCTGTATGAAGGGGTTTGGGGAGAACGATATATCGAGGGGGATAAGACGCTGATGGTTCATATACGTTATTTGCGCGAAAGAATTGAGCGGAACCCGGCGAAGCCGACCATCATTGAAACTATCCGTGGAATTGGATACAGGGTAAAACTATGAAGAGATTATTCCAATCCTTATTAGCGAAGTATATGCTACTGATTTTGTTAGCGATGTTTATCGTTCAGGCTGCTTACTTGATTATTGCCTTGTTTGTGTTTGGGGTTTCCTATAATTCTGGGGAAACGCAAAATAAAGGTGCGGTTGAGGAAAGTGCAGTAGAGGACAAATGGCATCAGGAAGCAAACGCAATGCAAAACGCCACAACCGAATCCGTTCAACAGGTTTTTGAACGTTGGAAGGAGCAGTATCCACGAGCATCCATGTTTTGGGTGGATGGACAAGGGAAACTCGCGAGCCAAAAGGATGCACAGGATGGGCTTCCTGCAGAGTGGTCGCCTGCCTATACGGCAAAGTTTATCAAACAGCGTTATGGAGGGAACCCTTTTACGGTTATTGCGTTTGTTGGACAAGATGAGACGAACGGCTTCGTTGTACTCGAGCTGCCAAGGTCCGAGTTTGATCCGCCACTTGCCAATATGTATGACAGATATGGACTCATTTTCATAACAGGTGTGATGGCTATCATTTTCCTGTTCCTATTCATGTCCTTTCTATTCTTTAGAAGCATTCGAAAGCGGTTATTGCATTTACAGGAGGCAATGGAAATACGGGATGTAGACGGGCTGCCAATTGGGATTCCGGTGAAAAAGAAGGACGAGATCGGACAGCTTGAAAAGACATTCAATCAAATGGTAGGTGAGCTGAGGGAGAGCAAGCAGCGCGAACAGAAAGAGGAGCAGCTACGTCGAGAGCTGATCGCCAATCTGTCTCATGATTTGCGAACTCCGTTAACGAAAATAAGAGCTCAAGCGTATTCGATTGCAAAAGAGGATTTATCTGACGAAGGAAAGAAAGCGATCCAATCGCTTGAGTCCTCGGTTGTGAATGTGGACAGACTCATTGAAAATCTGATGTCGTATACGCTACTCATGGCTAGTAAATACAAATTTGAGTCGAAGGAAATGGACGTTGTCCGCTATGTAAAGGAATGTCTAGCTTTATGGTATCCCGTATTCGAAAAGGAAGGGTTTGAAGTGGACGTCCACTTAGTTCCTTTTGAACAAAAGAACTGGAGGATCGACCCGATTTGGTTAGGGAGCATACTAGATAATTTATTGCAAAACGTGCTTCGACATGCAAAAAATGGGGCTTATGTTTACGTCAAAACGGAAACTACCGACCAATACGATGCTATTGTTATTTCCGACAGAGGAAAAGGCATGAAAAACGAATCCGATGAAGCTGGAGCAGGAATCGGCTTGTCCATCGTCGATATGATGGTGAAGGGCATGAAGCTGGACTGGGACATGGAGTCTAGTGAAAATGGAACGACTATCAAATTGAAAAAATACAAGTAATGGTGTAGGAGAATAACTGAATAAGTAACCGAAAAACGCATAGATCCTTACGTCTATGCGTTTTATTCTGCATATTTCACATTGTACAATCGGGATTCTTGTTAACACTCTAGGTACCAGAATCTACAAGGGTGATAAGCCTACCAAGGTGGCCTTTTTAATTGGAATCGGTCGGTTTTTGCTCATAATCGGTCGGTTCGGGTCAAAAATCGGTCGGTTTCCTCGAATAATCGGTCGGTTCGGATCAATAATCGGTCGGTTTTCTCGAATAATCGGTCGGTCGACGAAGATCAAATAAAAGAGAAAAAATATAACTGAATAAGTAACCGAAAAACGCATAGATTATTACGTCTATGCGTTTAAGTCGTGACCTTTGTTCAGATATAGCCAACCAATAGTATACAAAAGAATATACAATAGGCTCCAAGATCGACAAGGGTGATCATATATTGTCTTTCTTCTCGTTCGTATTTATATGATACAAAAGCCCGGAGACACAATAAAACAACGAGAACAGCCATTATTAAATAGACGAATACCCAATCCTCCATAATCCAAAAAAGAACAAAGAGAATGCAGCTTAAAACAAGTAAGATTATTTCTATCCATTTTTGTGTAGTATTCACAAATAACCTTTGATGAGTAGAAATGTTATATTTCTGTCTTATGAAGTACCGCAGCACCAAATAGATAACCATTAGTAAAAAAAGTAAAGCAATATACATATCGACAGTCATCATTCAACACCCCTTTCTACCAGTACCGTTCATTTCTATATAATATATTTTAACACAATAAATATTGGAATATTAAAATACTTCAAACATCATTGAACAGCACCCCATTCCACCATTTTTAAACAAAATTTAACCTTACCTCTTACGTTCTTTTAACCTTTCATCTTTAACATAGATAAAGAGGTGAGGGAAATGGAATATGTAGTACAAACAAACAATTTATCGAAAAGTTTTGGAAAGGAAGTAGCCGTAGAAGGGCTAAATATGAAAATACGTAAAGGAGAGATTTACGGGTTTTTAGGACCGAATGGAGCAGGGAAAACAACGACCATCCGTATGCTGTTAGGGCTGATGAAGGCGTCGTCCGGCACAATTCAAATCTTTGAAAAGGATTTACATAAAGAGCGTATCAATATTTTGAAAAGAGTGGGCTCCCTAGTAGAGAACCCATCCTATTATCCCCATTTAACGGCGTATGAAAACTTAGAAGCATTACGGAAGATCCTAGGGGTACCGACATCAAGAATCTATGAGGTATTAGAAATTGTCCGATTATCTGAAGTAGCCAATAAAAAGGTCAAAGGATTCTCGCTAGGAATGAAACAACGTTTAGGAATAGCGGCATCCCTATTGAACAGTCCGGAGCTTTTAATCCTAGATGAGCCAACAAACGGATTAGACCCATCCGGCATTATAGAAATTCGCAATCTGATCAAACAGCTTCCCGCTGAAACAGGGATGACTATTTTAATATCCAGTCATTTATTATCCGAGATCGACCAAATGGCGACGACCGTTGGAATCGTGACAAAAGGAAAAATGATTTACCAGGATTCCATCGAGGCTCTCCGCATGCATGCCAAGCAAAAGATTTTACTGAAGGTGAGCAACAGCGAGCAGGCATGGCGATCGTTATTAGGGAACGGGATAAAAGCAGAATGGCTGGAAGGGGTTATCCTACTGTCCGAGCATTCCGATGAAAAAGTAGCGAAGGCAATCCATACCCTCGTGCACGGTGGCTACTCCATTTACCGAGTGGAAGAGGAAAAAAGATCGTTAGAAGATACGTTCCTTCAAATGACCGCAGAGGTGAAGGTCGTATGATTGGAAAACTAATAAAGGCAGACTTTTTGAAGATAAAACGAAAAGGATTATGGTTTCTAGCATTTTTAGGGCCGTTCGGAGTGATTGCCCTGCAAATGGTCAACTACGGCGTTCGGAAAGATTATTTACTAAAGCAAAGTGATGATGATTGGGGCTATTATTTAGCAAACGTACACTCGTTTACCCCATTAGCACTTGTATTAGGAATCGCTATTTTAACTTCATTTATAGCAAGTATAGAAAATGAGACGAATGCTTGGAAGCAGCTGATTTCATTGCCGGTCTCCAAAATGGGCGTGTATTTATCGAAGTTCACGGTTCTCGCAAGCCTGCTATTTGTATCCTCCTTGCTTGTAGGCATATTTTCTTTAGTATATGGCATTTTTCTGAACTTGGGAGATGACATTCCTTACTTGGAGCTACTCAAATATAGCTTCTACCCTTATTTGGCAGCTCTGCCAGTACTAGCGCTACAGCTATGGATTGCGTCCGTCAGTCAAAACCAAGGTATTCCCATTACAACAGCAGTGCTAGGTGTCATTTTTACCTATTCGGCCTTCGTTTTACCAGACTGGATGATTTGGAAGTGGCCATCTTTGATGAACGAGTGGGATGAACCAATCATTAATGTCCTGCTTGGGGTAGGGGTAGGGCTTGTATTGTATATCGCAGGAATGCTCGACTTTATGAGAAGGGACGTGAAATAAATGCTGTCGATTTTACAATCAGAATGGTTTAAGTTTAGACATTCCAAAATTTTTTTCATCATTTTGACCGTGCCCCTTGTTGGTATATTTCTTGGAATGACTAACGGTTTTTCAGATGACCGTGTAAATGAATGGTATCTATCCTTACTAACGATGAATTTTACGTATGGCCTACTATTTTTACCTCTGTTAACTGGAGTTTTAGCAAGTGTGATTTGTAGATATGAGCATCAAGCAGGGGGCTGGAAGCAGCTGCTGGCATTGCCAGTGACAAGAGGAAAAGTATTTGCGGCGAAGTATATATTGTTACTATTGCTAGTGCTTGTCATTCAATTATTATTTTTCGCTTCCCTTTACGTAGTAGGTATCATGCAAGGGTTTACCGATCCATTTCCCATGCAAATTGTATGGAAAAGCTTAGTCGGGGGATGGGTGGCGACATTGCCGTTAGTCGCATTACAGCTATGGATGGCTATCATGTTCAAGAGCTTTGCGGCACCGTTCGCGGTTAATGTGATTTTAACATTGCCTACGATACTAGTTGTAAACTCTGAGCGTTTAGGGTCCTTCTATCCGTGGGCTCAGCCATTTTTGATGATGTATATCGGAGGGGACACGAGTGATACGTTCTTCGTTCCATGGGATCAATTATTAACGGTAGTGGGCGGAAGCTTTTTATTATTCTTCATTGGAGGATATATCTATTTTCAAAGGAAGGCGGTATAAAAAATGGAACGGAATTTTATAGTAGTTATGGTTATCTTGCTTGCAGTTTTATTGACAGGGTGCAGCAGTAAAGCAGCCGATAATGCAGAATCATTTATTTCAACCATAGAAGCGATGAATATTCCAGACGGTGTGAAGGTAATCGGCTTAGGGGAAGCGACACATGGGAATGTGGAGTTTCAAGAGCTGAAAAAAGATGTATTTGAATCGCTAATCAAACAAGAAAACGTTCGAGTATTTGTCATAGAGGGTGACTTTGGTGGCGGCCAGCAAATAAACGATTTCATCTTAAATGGAACGGGCACAGCCGAAGAAGCGGTAAACACGCTAGACTACACTATTTATAAAACAGAGCAAATGGTTGATCTCGTACAATGGATGCATGATTATAACGCAACCACAAGCGAGGAAGAGAAGATTTACTTTTACGGAAACGATATGCAGCGCTATGACTATAGCAAAAAAGGCGTGCTGGACTTTTACCAAACGGTTAACGAAAATGCGTTCATTGACTATGAATCAAAGCTCGAGCACGTTTCTAATGAGAACATGCGTGAGCTAACAACTGATCAATTAAATGATATCAATCAAACAATAGAAGAGATTATTCAAGATTTACAATCTAACGAAGCAGCTTATATAGAGAAATCAAATAAAGAAGCTCACACGCTTGCGCTACAATACGCTCAAATCATGAGGCAGCGTACTCAGCTATTCTTAAATGAAAAGGATTATATGCAGCTACGAGATGAATACCTGGCTCAAAATTTGCAATGGATCATGGAGTTCGAAACAGCCCGTGGCAACGAGAAGGTTTTCTTTAACGGACATAATGGACATGTGGAAAAAACGTCCGCATCGTTAGCCGGCTACAAGTCGATGGGACATTATTTAGACGAGCAATATGGAGAAGCGTACTTTGCAATTGGAACGGACTTCACCAAGAGCAAGTTTCAGTCCAAAAATGGCAGTGGAGAGCGTAAAACCTATAAAGTAAAAAACAACAATGACTTAACCGATGCCTTTAGCAAGGTAGAGTCCAACATTTTCTATGTGGATTTTGAAATAGCAGAAGAGTCGGAGGTATTAAAGGATATTATATCGAAGGAGCAAAAGATGGCTAATATCGGAGATGACTTCCGTTACTGGTACAAGTTTTTGAAGATGTTCTACACAATCGAAATGACGCCAAATGAAGCATATGATGGTGTCATTATCGTTAAAGAAGCAACACCGACAAGAGTGAATGAATAGAAATAGCAAGAATCCATTTTATTTTAGAATGGATTCTTTCTTTCTATTCCACGATAATCGAAAAAGCATAGTTCCCATCTCCATTGTTCCAGAAAGCTGTCAGATTGTAGAGATAGAGCCCTTTTTCTTTTGGAGCTACGAAGATATGATCATGAATCGGAATTTGAGTGACATTATTTTTGCCTTGCTCCACCTTCAGGGATTCCGCAACTGGTTTCATCCTAAATTCTATGTTAATTTCTTCTCCTGGCGAAACCGAGGTAGGAGAGTCTAACGGTCTGACTGGGTTAGCGCAGGCAGTAGACAGGATTCCACTCCAACAATAGTAACCTTGTGTAGTAGAGATATGTGTGTCGCCTGCCGTAATAGAAGGTAAGGGAGGCTCGGTACGAAAAGGCTCGAATACAAGCAACCCCATGATTATCAATCCAATTATACTAATGACAGTGAATATCTCTCTAATTGAAATCGCCTCTTTATCTACAGTAGAAGTTTATTTATCTATCACTTTAGTTTATTGGGCAATTACCTTTGCAGGCTCGATGTCTTCAAAATGTACTGCACCGCTTCTAGTTAGCTTGTTCCAATTGGTTCTGCTTCCGAAAAAGTATAAAATAGTGCCGTAAGTAAAGAAAAAGGTGTCCAGAAAGCGATAGGTGATAGATTCCCACATCGTGAATAGGATGATACGCAGCCAGTGTAAAACAGAAAATTTGTAGCCGTAATGTCCTGCACGTTGAACTGCCACTAAACGGAGTATAAATTCGCTTAACCAAGCGATAGCCATCAACAGGATCGTAATGCCAGATATGTTCCCGAGTATGATGGAAAGGGGAAGAATAATCATTGCCAGCATACCAATGACACTAAGAGTAACTGACTCAAATAAGAGAAAACCCGAAAACTTCTTGCCCAAGCTAGTGAAAAAGTCTTTCTTGTATAAATTAATACAATCGATAAATCCTTTTTGCCAGCGAATGCGCTGGTGCATAAGGGATGCAAAATTCTCTGGAACCTCTGTGTAACAGACAGCCTCCGGTATAAAAATCATTTTTTCTCCCATATTTCTTTTGTGCATATATTTTTGAAGACGGAAGGTGATTTCCATGTCCTCTCCAAGCGTATCTCGATAACCACCAATATGTTGAAGAACATCTCTTCTGAAAGCCCCGAAGGCCCCAGATACTACATTTAAAACATTTAGTTTCGCTTGAGTGACCTTCCTTACATAAAAGGAGGAGAGATAACCAGAAGTCTGATACTTAATAATCCAGTTTTTAGAGTAATTAATAAGGCCTTGCTTATTGATGAGCTGACCAACGTGGACCATGCCGCCTCCAGCTATCACCTTTGGATCCACAAATGCTTCATTAATCTTGTTTAAGCTATTTTTTTCTAATATTGAATCGGCATCCAAGGTGATGACAATCTCACCAGTGGCAATAGCAATCCCTGTATTTAAGGCTGCTGATTTTCCACCGTTATACTGATCTACAACTAGAATGTCAGGATATTTCTTACTTAGGTAAATATTTTTAATGCCCCTAGTATTTAAGAGGACAGTAGAGTCTCTAGTAGTCACCTCTAAATCAAGCATTTCCTGTAATACGTGTAAGGTAGCATCCGTCGAACCATCATTTATAAATATGGCCTCTTTATCCGTATAATCCAACCGAAACCAGCTATCTAAGCATTGTTTTAAAACGAGCTCCTCATTGTAGGCAGGTATCAATACAGAAATCTTTTTCTCTGGCAAAATTAGAAGCTTCGTTTTAGTGGTGTTCAGAGAGCTGTATATATACTTCAATTGTAGTAACAGATAAAGTGCAAAGATTATTGTTAAGCTAATTGATATTAAATCCAAATGAATCCTTCTTTCTCAAATTATTATTTTTGATATATCCTTACATAATCCACTTCCATACTAGAAGGGAATTCTGTTGAAGAGTCAGGGTCACCAACCCAAGTACCACCCACTGTTACATTCATGAGTAAATACATTTCTGTATGAGAAACATTACTTGTTCGGAAGGTTACTTCGTCATCTATATAAAAAATGAGCTCATCCTGTGACCAATTGAGCGTATACGTATGCCACTCGGAACCATTTATATGTTCATTCAAGTGAAATGCACGGTTACCTTCCTTCTGATGAGCGACATGCCAAAGCTCATTAGGCAATTGGCCAAGCATCTCCACTATGTCGATTTCCGGATAAGACGAATGGTCAGTAGGGAGCAGCCAAATAGCAGGGAATAGCCCCTGACCTTTTGGAAATTTAGCCCTTATTTCAAACTTTCCATACATTTGCTCGTGTAAGCCCTGTGTCGTAACGGCTCCGGAACGATAAGGGTAGCTTTGATAGGGGGTATCGCTAACCTCTAGCTTTAAAACACCAGAATCGGAGGTTACCTGTTCTGGTAAGTAGTGATGTAGTCTACCATGATCTTTGTAGCCGCTATTTAATAGGTTCCAGTTAGAAGAGGAGACCTGATCCAGGTCAAATTCATCCCGAAAGGTAAGCTTCCAGCCAGCTTCTGTGTGCTGATCCTCATATGGAACTTCTACTATTGCTGGCTCGGTTGGATGCTTGATGATCTCCACCTCTTCTTCTTGTGCTTTTTCTGTGTGTACTTGTTCCTCTTCTATAGTCACTGGAGTATCGCTTATAGGCACACTACATCCAGCTAAGAAAAATATAAATAGAATCATAAATACCCTCATGGTTAGCTCCTCCTTGCAAGAGAAGTATATTCATATAGTAGAAATTTAATACCTCAAATTAGGAATTTAAGCATATAAATTTTAATGCATAAAGTATTAAATATCAGAAAAGTTAATGTATTTAGTTTATTTCAATCTTTTTCACCTTCCTTTATCAGATCTACTTGCTAATGGTAGTTCCATTTACTTAATAAAAAATGATGATTGCTCAATAGGCAGGAAAGAACCAAAATCATTTGTATAAGGAGAACAACTCGAAACTAATATGAAATGACTCGTTATTTTAAATAAATAGTAAAAGCTGCATCCAAACTGTATTACTAATATTAAGATAATTTTATTTTTAGAAATACTGAGGAATGTTATGAGTTTTTTTTATAATATACTGAGGAATGTTAAGGAATTATAGAGGACTTTTGAAAAATAGCATAAAGTTTTTAGTGTAATTTTTTACTATTTTAATATAATTAAAATAGAGGTATTTAGTTGAAATTTGTCTTGTTTTGTTGAAAAATGGAGGCATTACATTTAGTTACGTAAAAAACCTCTCACAATTGAATTGTGAGAGGCTAAGTATTGTAATCTATTAGTCTAATTATCCTAAAACGAATTGCTCTGGTGGTTCAGTATCAGTCAAAAACTCGTACGTGAAATCGTCTTAGCTATATGAGTTCGAAACCATGTCAATTTGTATAATCTGACTCGATAATATAGGTACACGGTACAAAGTCAACTTGCCAAATGTTATTTTCTGAGAGAAAGAATTTATGTCCTTCATTGTGCATTTGTTGTGAAAGCACCCTTAAAACGACAGCTTTACCATGCCTACTCCCAACCTGTAATGCAGTTTCGGCATCTTCGGATAGATGGACATACAACCTATTCATTTTCTTGATCCCTTGTAACGTTATTTGGTTAAGTGAAGCTTTAGAAGTGCCATGATATAAAAACTCTGGTGGCTCAACTTCTTTCATAGGAACCTTCACACGAATAGAGTGACCTTGATTAGCTCGGATTAATGTGGAGGTTTCATCAAAGCTATATCTCTTTTTCCTATCGGTCCTTACAATCTCTTGTAATATATGAAAATCAATCAGCTTACCGCTGTTATTTATACCCTCTAGTAATTCCTCCACATTTGCATAACCAAATTCATCTAATGTAATACCTATTGTTTCTGGCTTATGCCTAAGAATTAAACTAATAAATACACTTAAATGATCATGTGTAGACATAAATTTACCCCGCCCTTCAATCTATTAATCCAAATATCTCCGAGCACCTGCATAATTCGTTTTAAAGGTCCCAGCATTCATCGACTCGATTCTTACTTTTAAGGAAGAGCTCGGTGCATGCAGCATTTTACCCTCGCCTACGTAAAGCCCTACGTGATATACCTTTCCTTTCCCACGGTTGCCAGCGAAGAATACTAGATCCCCCGGCTGGAGGTTGGCTTTCTTTACAGCAGTCCCTTTTGTCGCTTGAACGAAGGAATCCCTTGGAATGATGATTCCATGGTTTTTATAAACAGAATAGATGATACCTGAGCAATCATAGCCGTAAGAGGATGTTCCAGCCCATAAGTATGGGAGGTTAAGGAACATTTTAGCGCTGTTTACGATATCCTTTTGAGTCGGCTTCGGAATAGATTTGTAGTTTTTGAAAACCTTCGCGTCTTTCTTTTGCATATACTTTACACCGTTTTGCGGAGTCTGTACATGTAGCCAATCACCTTCCTCTTTAATTACTGGAAGGATAGTAGAATAGCTGATACTAATGTATTTATTCTTTTTCACCATATCACTGTAGAGTGTAGGGCTTTTCGCGTTTACTACGGCAATAGAGCAATCCGTATAGTCCTTTGTTGTTTCAAAAATATGTGATTTAGGAACCCAGCCTGGATAGCCTTCCTTTTGGTGAGGGACATACTGATCTTTGATGGCAATTTTGACCCAGCTGCCACTTGTCTTTAAAATGGTTACCTCGTCACCAAACAGTGCTTGGGTGTCGACTTTATTTACTAGCCACCATTTTTCCTTGATGCTCATATTTTTTGTCCATTTATGGATATCCACTGGAGCAGAAATCGACGGCTTATCTACTGCACGATACACGTTTGGTGTCTTCCAAAGGGAGGTGACCTGGACGTTTACCTTCACTATTTTCTTGTTGCTTGGCTTCTCGCAAGATTTTGCAGGAGGGACGGGTTGGGCTGGTGGAGCAGTGACCTTACGTAAACTTGGCTCCATACTGCGAGCTAACCAAACGACGAAATCTCCTTTTGTCACGTTTTCGAGTGGTCGAAATGTATTGTCGGTAGTCGAGCTTATAATGTTGTGAGAGTGAAGAGTTTTAATGGCATCCGATACCCAATACTCCGGTAATACGTCTTGAAAAGTCTTCGAAACCGTTCCAGTCAAACCAAAGCCTTGAACTAAAAAGGCGGCAGCCTCGCCACGAGAAAATGGCTGATCTCTATTAAACGCATGATCTCCATCGAGATTCATAATCCCTTTTTCAACTAAAGCAGCAACTATTGGGTAGCTTGGGTGGTCTCGATCAAAATCTGATATGAGTACATCAAATTGCTTTGACGTATCGATATCTAATGCTTCGACAAGTAGCTCGGCAGCCTCTAATCGAGTTATTTCCTTGGTGACTCCAAAATTACTAGTGGCGTTAGTGACAATAAGACCCTTTGTAGCTAGAAAATCGTAGGCGGCTTTGTCTGGATGGGAGTCATCCACATCCTTGAACAATGCAGAGGCAGAGGCAGTAGTGAAGGTAGATAATAGCAAAATAAACAAGGTGATGATCATGGTGAGTTTTTTCAAAAGTAAGGTTCCTCCTATAAATGAATTACCTCTAATATTACTATAAAATTATTACATAATGTAACCTAAAATGGTAAAAATTCACTTTTGATATATACATATAATGAAGTAGTAGTAAGTTCAATCTTAATAGCGACCCTCTTTTTTCAAGCAAGTCGTAATAACTTAATATAATTAGCTAAAAAACTATAAATTTCCCCAAAGTTCCCCATTTTTCTTTAAAACGATAATAAAAATCACATAATATGTAATTTTATAAGTATTTTTGTAATATATTATTATGTTATAAGTTGAATAGTTTTAAAATTAAGGGTATTATTGAAATGTGAACTTAGAGGTAATTTTTTCATAATTACCCAAAATTAAAAGGAGGAGTTTTATGAGTAAAAATTTCGTAAAAAAATCAGTAGCAGCAGCTTTATTAACTACATCGGTATTATCTTTTGCACCTGCTGCACTGGGGGCAACTTCGGTTGACCAAACAGTAAACAAAGTAAAAACAGAGTTGAACAAGGCAACTACACACTATGTCTATCCTTCTTTGGATCGTAAACTAGCACCGAGCAGTGCACTATATCCTGCGCTAAACAGTGCAAAGAAAAATTACCAAAACGCTAGAAAATCCATTCAAGGAGCTTCTGGACTTTCAACAGCTCAAAAGAATGCAAAGCTGGGTGAAATCGATTCCCTTTACAATGAAAAAATTTCTGGAGGATTAGTGCCATATATTGATGCACATAACTATGCAACGAAATACTTGGTGCCAATCATGAATGAATTAAACGAAGCGCAAGCAAGAAATGACTTTGCAGCAGTAGAAAAAGCGTACCATAAGCTTTCTTATCAGCTAAAAGGCAGAACTGCAATTCTATACCGTTTCTCTGGTAAAGCAGCTCGCGATCTATTGTTAGAGCAGTATAAAAAACCTGCAGATGCAAAACGTGATGAGTTAATGGTTCCTGTAACAATTTACATGGAACTAGTAAAAATTAATGATTTCTTAGCTACTAATAAATTGAGAGAAGCTAAAGCTTCTCTTGCAGAAATCGAAGCAATTTTACATCGTTTGCCAAGCCCATCTACTGATAAATTCGTGGCAGCGCTTATGGTAGAAGTAGAGAAGGCTAGAAAAGCTGTAAACGGCACAGTTACACCAGCTCCAACGCCACCAATCACTAACCCTGGCAATCCACCAGCTGATGGGGGAGGAGATACAACAACTCCAGCTCAACAGCAACAAATTTTAGATACAAAAGTTGCGTCTATTATTGCCACTTTAAATGCAACTCAATCTGATATTGCAACAGTGGAGAAAACTGGAGCAAATGCTTACACAGTAACTATTAAAGAAGATGTAAAGCCTGAAGCGATTAATAACTATTTAGGCAAAGGTCTTTTTGCACAGCTTGTTACTCAAGTGGGCGTAACACATGTGAATGGTCTAAATCCACTTTCATCAGAAGGTATTGATTACCTGAAAAAACAAATTCCTACAGATATTAAATCTGCAGATGAATTAAAAGGTAAAACATATTCTCTTCCTGTGACTGTGAACAACGGATCTGCAATTAACGTTACTTTCTCTGTAACTTTTAAATAAGTTATTTAAATACAAAAGCCCATTACTTGTATAAAGTATGGGCTTTTATACATATTTTTACTAAAAACGACACTATATAACTAAAATCCGTGTTAAACTGGTTTTACTTTTTACTAGGAAGGGAGATAACTTATGAAAAAGCTTAAAATATTTTCTATAATAGCTCTTGCCGTAATTATCGCCGGTGGTAGTTACTTATTGTATATGTTTAAATTTAAAGAATATGACGTAGCGGACGAGGAGGTGAAAGAGATTGTAGAGAAGGAGCCATACAAGGTGGAACTACCAGGTGGCATCACAATCTTAATGGATGAAAACGGAGATGTGATTGAAGAAACTACTGAGGGAACTGAACCAGGTGGAAATTCAGGAGCTTCTAATAGTAATACGCAAACGGTATCCGGTCCTACAAGTACAGCTTCCAATTCTAATAATGCATCGACACCCTCTCAGAGTACTCAGAGTACTGGGAAAGGAGCAAGCTCTGGAAATGCAAGCTCTCCAAAACCAAGTGGGAGTGGCACGGATTCTACCTTAAAAAGTGAGTCGGTAGTTACGATCATGGAAAAATATCGTCCAGCAATGGAAGGTCTCGAAAGCCAAGCAGACACCAAGATTAATGCACTAGTTGGACGAGCTAAAACGGAGTACAGTACGAAAAAAGCCAATGGGGAAAGTATCGACTACGGTTACTTCTACAATAAATATATGGCGGCTGCCAAGGACTTAGAGGGAAATACAGATAAAGTATTTAACGCCGTGTTAAAAGCTGTTGAAAAAGACCTCGCAGCAAATGGGCATGATCAATCACAGGCTAAAGCAATGAAAAAAGAGTATGAAGCGAAGAAGAAGGCACGCCGTGACGGTATTCTAAGTAAGGCAATGGGAAATTAATATCAGACGAAAAGGCTGCCAGTATCTACTGGCAGCCCTCTTTATTATTTCATCGCAAGCTCACTCTTCAATGAAGCTTGTATAGTGTTAAGCTCGTTATCATCCATCATGTAGTACCATACACCATCAATCATTTTTCCTTTTCCATTTTGGATATAGAGCTGGTTTACATTACCTACAGCTCCACGGTAATTGGACTGGATAGATACCATTTCATCAAAGGTTAAATTTGTTCGAATATTTTTCCCTAACGCTGCAAAGATGGTCTTATAATTCATGATACTTCCGACAGAAGCACCTTGCTTCAAGACTCCTTGGATCACTTGCTTTTGTCGGTCCTGGCGACCGAAGTCTCCCCGTGGATCCTCATAGCGCATGCGTATAAAGGATAATGCCTCTTCACCGTCTAGAGATAGCTCTCCTTTGGAAAACGTATGACCGCCTGCAGCAAAGTCGATGTCGTTATTCACGGTAATACCACCAACTGCATCTACGATGTCCTGAAAGCTTTCCATGTTCACTTGAACGACATAGTCAATCGGGATATCTAGTAAGTTTTCGGCTGTTGCCATGGACATTTCAATCCCGCCAAAGGCATACGCATGGTTAATCTTGTCTTGAATGCCTTTTCCTACGATTTCTGTATACGTATCGCGAGGGATGCTTACCATTGTAGTTGTATTTGTTAAGGGGTTAACGATCATGACAATCATTGTATCGGAACGCCCCTTGTCATTGTCTCGCTCATCTACACCAAGCACTAATACAGAAAAGGGGTCCTTTTCCTTGAATGTAATAGGCTCCGTACGTTTCTCAGAAACCTTTCTATCTATCGGCTCATGCATGTCTTTCACTGTATCAGTGACATCTTTATATAGGAAATACCCTAACAAAACAGTACCAACTACTAATATCCCACTAATTCCAAGTATCCACGACCATATTTTTCGCTTGTTTTTCACTGTTTTCCTCCATTATTGACTGGTAAAGTATGAACTCAGAAAACTACTCCACAAATTAGCACCATCACTATTTGGGCTGTTATCTTCCGTCAGAAATTCTGTGATTGCCACATCATCCGTCGCTGGCCAGTCAGTCCAGTGATTAATATAAGGGATATCATTGTCGTTTGCAAATGTTTCCAATGCTCTAACTTGTGTTAAATAGAACTGAGCTTGATAGAAGGGATGTGGGGGCTGTAACATCACTATTGTATCCTCAACTTCCTCTCTCGCTCTTTCCTGTACGGCTAAAATATGATCATGCTCATCTTCGATTGTCACTAGACCGTTATTGTTTAGTGTGAATGGTTCCATTAGCACTAAGTCATATTCAGTATCCCAAGCGATTTCTTCTATATGCGTTTCCACGAACTTTTCTGAGGTGACGTCCCAAGGTGAAAGTGTAATCTCAAACAAGCTGCCATATGTATTCGTTAGTGCCTCACTAAGCTGCTGACCATATCCTGGACTGCCATCATTCATAACCGTAGAACCAACAATAAGCATTTGGATATTCTCGCTCTGGTCATATCGATCTAATACTAGCTCCTGTATTTTGGCATCAGCATTAATAAGTGCCGCGACCACTTCTTCTCGTGTTAACTCCCACTCTTCAGGTAAAGGATCTTCATTAGCAGCTGTATCCTCTGTTTGAACCTTTTCAGTCTGAGCATTTGGTATCGTTTTTGACATATTATGAGCATTTTCTAGTTTATCAGTCCACGTAAAATAGCTCAATACTAAAATTATTATACAGAGAATCGAGATTAGTAGCATAAAAGACTTATGTATATTCAAGTAATAACCTCCGTTTGGTTAAATAGGTATTATTTTATTTCATATGGTTTTATTATACTGCCCTATGATAGAATAATAAAGATAATATATGTTATACTGAGTCGAAATTAGTAAAAGTTAGATAAAAGGAGTTATAAATTAATGGAAGAAACAATCAGTCTCCAGGATCTTTTTAAGACGTTAAAGAAGAGATTAGCGCTCATCATCGTAATGACTATTCTTGCAGTGACGATTAGTGGTGTAGTTAGCTTTCTATTACTGACACCAGTTTATCAATCTTCGACACAAATTTTAGTGAACCAAGAGAAGACAGACGCAACCAATTTTAACTCTCAGGAAATACAAGCAAACCTACAGCTGATCAATACATATAATGTAATTATAAAAAGTCCAGCTATTCTTACCTTAGTAATTGAGGAACTAGATTTAGATACTACTACTGGTGCCTTAACAGAGCAAATTACAGTAAATAATGCGGAAAATTCGCAGGTAGTAAATATAACGGTTCAGGATCCAGACCCCAAAAGAGCGGTTGATATAGCGAATATGACTGCAGAGGTTTTCCAAACAGAGATTAAAAACTTGATGAAGGTAGACAACGTGAGTGTGTTGACACCTGCCATTCTATCAGACAATCCTTCACCGGTGAAACCGAATCCAATGCTTAATATGGCAATAGGAGCAGTAATTGGTTTAATGCTAGGAGTAGGGATTGCCTTCTTGTTAGAATACTTGGATACTACTGTAAAAAACGAACAGAACGTAGAGGACGTATTAAACTTACCGGTATTAGGACTCATCAGTGTTATTTCGGATAAGGATCTTAAAAGCACGAAGCTAGAAGTAACAAGCAGACGAAAGAGGGCTTAACATGGCTAAGAAAAAAAATAAAATCATTCAAACGGCAGCGAGAAAGCTCATCGCAGCAGCTAACCCTAAATCGATTGTTTCTGAGCAGTTTCGAACACTTCGAACAAATATCAATTTTTCCATGCCGGACAAGCCGATTAAAACACTACTATATACTTCCGCCTCTCCAGGTGAAGGGAAATCGACGGTCGCTGCAAACACAGCGGTAGTATTTGCACAGGAAGGTAAGAAGGTGCTGTTAATAGACGCGGATATGCGTAAACCGACCGTGCACTACACATTCCACTTAACAAATACAGTAGGGCTATCCAATTTGTTAACTAGACAAGTATTACTAGAGGATGCGCTAAAGCAGACCGAAACGGAAAACTTACACATTATTACGTGTGGTCCTATCCCTCCAAATCCGGCAGAGCTATTAAGCTCCAATACAATGGGAAAAGTAATTGAGCAATTAAAAGAAGAATATGACCTAATCATTTTCGATGCACCGCCGATATTATCTGTGACAGATGCACAAATACTTTCGAACATATGCGATGGAACGATTTTAGTAATGAGTTCTGGAGAAACGGAAAAAGAAGCGGTCGTAAAGGCGAAGGAAGCATTAGTTTCTTCCCAAGCAAACATATTAGGAGTCGTTTTGAATAATTTCGTTCTTCAAAAGGATCATTATTATCAATATTATGGTTCGGGAGAGTGATTGGCATGAAAACCAATCACTCTTTTAATTTACAATAAAGGGGATAAAGGTTATAAAATGGTAGATATACATGCTCATATACTCTATGGAGTGGATGACGGGCCAGCTACATTAGAAGAAGCGTTAGGTCTTTTATATCAAGCAGAAAAAGAAAGGCTAACTGATATTATCGTAACACCCCACGGCTATCATCCGCATTTTGATGTTCAAAGAGAAATCGTTGTGGAAAGATTTAATGAAATTCAAGAGTCAGCAAAGGATAGAGGCATTTCTATTAATTTGAAGTTAGGTCAGGAAATTAGAATTGGTGAATCTACTATTCAACAAGTAGAAACTGGAGAGGCTTTTACATTAGGTAGCTCCAAATATGTTCTATTAGAATTACCTTCCACTAGTATACCTGCGTACACCGTTCCAGTTATCCAAGGAATCTTAAGCTTAAACAAAGTCCCTGTTATTGCTCATCCAGAGAGAAACAAAGCGATTGCAGAAAATCCAGGGAGACTGTTAAAGCTTATTAATCACGGAGCAATTTCTCAAATAACAGCAGGAAGTCTAGCAGGGCATTTTGGTAAAAAAATCCAAAAACAATCGCTACAGCTAGTTGATTGCAATTTAGTCCACACCTATGGATCGGACGTACATAATCTTAAAGCAAGACCATTTTTATTTGATGCAGGCTTAAGCTACCTGGAAAAACATAAAAGGTTAAATGCAGTTGACATCTTCCTAGAAAACAATGCTCGAATTATGGAAAATGGGGAAGTAATCATTTTAGAGCCTGGGAATCCAAATACCAAAAATTGGTGGAACTTATTTTAATGTAAATGTAATATTCGTAAAATAATAAAAGAGAGAAGTGATGAGGCTAATCGGTTCATCACTTTTTTACTGCAAAAATATATATTTATGTTATAACAATAGATTGAAAGACCTTTTCAACAAACAAATAAAGGAAAAAATAAAATAAGTTCAAATGACCTATAAAAATAACATCTTTAACAAATAAATAATTTAAGAGTGCTGATTTACATATTTTTGATATATCTATTGATAAAAAATGTTAGTATAATAATTCATATTAGTAATAGAGGTAGTGAAAAAGTCATTGTTATGACAAGATGTTTCATTTGCATGACACTGAAACGACTAACTTCTTCTATCAAAAGTGCTATAATAATGTGTAACTGGAAAGTTGTAGATACACACTGGTACTAGAATGGGAGAGTGCTCCATGTCATTAAAAAGAAGAATGTCGATGTTAATTTTTGTAGATTCCTGTATAGTTTTGTTTTCCATCTATATAGGTTATTTTTTATTGCATCCAATCGACAACCCGTTTACAGATGTATTGCTGTTAGTTAGCTCCCTTTCCATATTTGTCGCCCACCATAGCTTTGCAATGTTTTATGGCCTTTATCGCAAGGTATGGGAATATGCCTCTATTAGAGAGCTTCTTTCCATTTTCAAGGCAGTAAGCTTCTCTATTCTCACAGTTGCAGTCATTCAATGGCTAGCAATGGGAGATGTTCTGTTTAGAGCTTTATTCATCACTTGGATGCTGCATTTACTGCTGATTGGTGGTACAAGGCTTTCGTGGAGAGTGTTCCGAGATACATTTATAACTGGGCAAAAAGCAAACGATACGAAAAAAAGAACACTAATCATTGGAGCCGGGGCGGCTGGAACTATGATTGCCCGACAGCTATTAAAAAATGTGAACTCTCCACTTAGACCGATCGCTTTTTTAGACGACGATGTGGCAAAAAAGGGATTAGACATTTTTAACATGCGTGTGCATGGTGGAACGGACGATGTGGAAGACATTGTGCTCGAGCATAACATAGAGCATATTATCATCGCCATACCGTCGATGGAAAAAACGCGTCGTGCCATGCTCCTACAGCGATGCTTAGACACAGGCATTCGAACACAAACGATGCCGCTGATCGAGGACCTACTAACTGGCAAGGTTTCGATTAATGAAATACGAGATGTAAAAATTGAAGATTTACTAGGTCGCGACGAGGTACAACTAGACTTGGCTACTATTTCGTCTAAACTGACTAATAAAAAAATCCTTGTCACGGGAGCGGGTGGCTCCATAGGCTCAGAGATTTGTAGACAGGTAGCTAGATTTAACCCTAGTCAAATCATTCTTCTCGGTCACGGAGAAAATTCTATCTATACAATAGACATGGAATTACGTCAAAAGGTTGCAGCTGAAACGAAAATAATTCCAATTATTGCAGATGTTCAGGATCGAAACCGCATATTCGACATTGTTTCGGAATACAAGCCGGACGTCATTTATCATGCCGCAGCGCATAAGCATGTCCCATTGATGGAATACAATCCTATGGAAGCAGTGAAAAACAATATTTTTGGAACGAAGAATATTGCGGAGGCCGCAGATGTGTTTGGAGTGGAATATTTCGTTATGGTTTCCACAGATAAAGCAGTGAACCCACCAAACGTCATGGGCGCAACAAAACGCTTTGCCGAAATGATCGTTCAAAACCTCGCAAAGGAAAGCAATACTAAGTTTGCCGCTGTACGCTTTGGTAATGTACTAGGATCTCGAGGTAGTGTCGTACCATTATTTAAAAAGCAAATTGCAGCTGGTGGACCAATAACAGTAACAGACCCTGAAATGACAAGATACTTTATGACGATACCCGAGGCATCGCGTTTAGTATTACAAGCGGGAAGTCTAGCAAGTGGTGGAGAAGTATTTGTGTTAGATATGGGAGAGCCAGTTAAAATTGTAGACTTAGCGAAAAACCTAATCAAGCTTTCTGGCTTTAGAGAAGGAGAAATTGGTATCGAATACTCCGGCATTAGACCAGGAGAAAAATTATTCGAGGAGCTTTTAAACGACAACGAGATTCAAAGTAGATTCGTCTTCCCAAAAATTCATGTAGGAAAAGCTAATCCAATAAGTGAAGCAGAGCTGAAATACGTGATGGAAAAGCTTCCGGAAATGGATAAAGCAACATTAAAAGAAACGTTAATAGGACTAGCAAATCATAAATTCGTAGATTCTCCTATTAAGGAACATGTCTAATATCAATTATCTGATAAATGAAGGAGATATCCGATGAAAAAAGTAAGAAAAGCTATCATTCCAGCAGCAGGTTTAGGGACTCGTTTCCTACCTGCTACAAAGGCAATGCCAAAGGAAATGCTACCTATTGTAGACAGACCTACTATTGAATATATCGTAGAAGAAGCTATCGCTTCTGGAATTGAAGATATTATTATAGTAACAGGTAAAGGCAAACGCTCTATTGAGGATCATTTTGACCGTAACTTTGAATTGGAGGAAAACCTTCGAGAAAAAGGAAAATACGAGCTACTAGATAAAATCAATCAATCATCTAAAGTAGAAATCCATTATATACGCCAAAAAGAACCCAAGGGATTGGGACATGCGGTATGGTGCGCTCGTAACTTTATAGGCGATGAACCATTCGCTGTTTTACTTGGAGATGACATTGTCCAAGCAGATAAACCATGTCTTCAACAACTAATGGAACAGTATGACGAAACTGGCTCATCTGTTATTGGAGTTCAACAAGTGGCCGAGGAAAATACTCATCGCTATGGAATCATTGACCCAAGTGGTCAAGAAGGTAGACGTTATCGGGTTAGTAATTTTGTTGAAAAACCAGACCAAGGAACAGCGCCTTCTAATCTAGCAATTATGGGTCGCTACGTTTTAACACCTGAAATTTTCAGGTTTTTAGATAAGCAGCAGGCTGGTGCGGGTGGAGAAATACAGTTAACGGATGCTATTCAAGAGTTAAATCAAGTTCAAGATGTGTATGCTTATGACTTTGAAGGTAAGCGATATGATGTCGGAGAAAAGTTAGGGTTTATACAGACTACGATTGAGTTTGCTCTACAACATGAAGAACTTAGAGATGACTTACTTCTATACTTGGATAGTTTAATGGCAAATAAAAAATTAAACAAATAAATAAAGGTAAGAATTGAAATATGTACATCCCTTAGAACGAAAGGAATTAATCTAATGAAAGAAAGAATTTTCTTATCTTCACCACATATGAGTGAAGAGGCTTACGAAATGCATTATGTACAAGAAGCATTTGATACAAACTGGATTGCACCTCTTGGAGAGAATGTTAACCAATTTGAAAAAGAACTAGCAGATAAGGTCGGTTCCAAAGCGGCAGCTGCACTTTCTTCTGGAACAGCTGCCATCCATTTAGCATTAAAAGCAGCAGGAGTTGGAAAAGGAGATATTGTATTCTGTCCAACTCTTACCTTCTCTGCAACTGCTAACCCTATTATTTATCAAAATGCAATACCAGTTTTTATAGATAGTGATTATAAAACATGGAATATGTGTCCCAAAGCTTTAGAAGAAGCATTTGTAAAATACCCAGGGGTTAAGGCTGTTATTGTAGTACATTTATATGGTTTAGCTGCAGATATGGATAAGATCATAGCACTATGTAAGGAACATAATGTTGCTTTAATTGAAGATGCAGCAGAATCTTTAGGCACGTATTATAGGGGACAACATACTGGAACATTTGGTGATTATGGCATTTTCTCATTTAACGGAAATAAAATAATTACTACTTCAGGTGGAGGTATGCTCGTATCGAATAACGAAGAGCGAATTGCGAAAGCACGATACTGGGCAACTCAATCGAGGGATCAAGCAAGACACTATCAGCATAGCGAACTAGGTTTTAACTATCGTATGAGTAATGTAGTTGCTGGAATTGGTAGAGGACAGCTAAAAGTTTTGGAAGACCGAGTTGCTAAAAAAAATTATATTTTTGCATTTTATAAAGAAGAACTTAGTGGGTTGGATGATATTGAGTTCATGCCTTACAATGAGTGGAATGAACCTAACTATTGGTTGAGTAGTATGACTCTATTAGGCAAGGTTAGGCCACTTAATGTAATGGAAGCTCTTGAAAAAGAGAATATTGAGTCCAGACCTATTTGGAAGCCAATGCATTTGCAGCCTTACTTTGAAAAGTATGATTTTGTTGGGACAGATGTATCGGAGAAATTATTTGAGAATGGCATTTGTTTGCCGAGTGATACGAAAATGACGGATGAGGATTTGGAAAGAGTCTGTAAAATTATTAAAGGTTTGTGGGTATAAAATAGTAGAGGTGGAATATTCAAATGACTGAGATAAATGTACTCATTTTAAGTGCCGGGAGAAGAGTAGAACTAATTCAAGCATTTCAAAAGGCAGGACAAAAACTAAATATTAAAAGTAATGTAGTTGCCGGTGACTGCTCTGATACGGCCCCAGCTTTATATTTTGCTGATAGAACCTATAAATTACCATTCATCCATGATCCTAATTATATTAATTCTATCATCAATGTTTGTAATAATGAAGATATTTCATTAATTATACCAACTATAGACACTGATTTATTATTACTTGCAGAGAATAAAATATATATTGAGAAAAAAACAAATGCAAAGGTTTTAATTTCAGATTTGGAAGTTATAGAAATATGTAGAGATAAAGTTAATACACAAAAGTTTTTAGAAAAAAATAATTTTAGTATTCCTAAAATGTATAACGATAGCGAATTACTCAGTGACAATGTAAAATACCCTTTATTTATTAAGCCTATTTCGGGTAGCTCAAGTATTAATACATTTAAAGTAAATAATAAAAAAGAACTAAATATTTATAGAGATATTATTAATAAGTCTATTATTCAGGATTACATTGAGGGAGAAGAATATACAGTTGATGTCTTTTTGGATTTTGAAAGTAATATAATTTCTATTGTTCCACGTCTAAGAATGGCAATTAGGAGTGGAGAAATATCAAAAGGGAAGATTCTTAAAGACAGGGAGATTATAGATAATATTACTCAACTTATGAAAATATTAAAGCCGATTGGCCATATAACAGTCCAACTTATGAAAACAAAAAATGGCATTCAATATATTGAAATAAATCCTAGATTTGGAGGAGGAGCTCCTATGAGTATTCAGAGTGGAGCGGACTCTTGCGAGAACCTATTTAGATTATTAATGGGGGAAAAATTAGAGTATAACGAAAATTATAAGGATAATATCACTTTTTTGAGATTTGATCAAAGTGTCTGCCTTGATGAAAATATGGAGTTATTGTGATGGTGAAGGCAGTTATATTTGATTTAGATGATACCTTAATTTCTGAAAGAGAATATATTGAGAGTGGCTATAGACATATATCAAAATTATTATGTGAAAAATTAAACATAGATGAGCTAGATATATATCTACTACTTATGGAGTTATTTAAAGAGAGTTCTGTTAAAGTGTTTAATAGATTTTTCGATAAATTGGAAGTTTCTTACTCAAGAAAAGATATTACAGAACTAGTGGAAGAGTATCGCAATCATTTACCTAATATTATGTTTAACGATGAAGTATTAGCATGCTTGGAATTCTTGAAAAGAAAGGGAATAAAAGTGGGTATTATTACGGATGGTTATGCAAATGCTCAAAGGCAAAAGCTGAAAGCAATTGGAGCGATTAATTACTTTGATCATATTATAGTTACAGATGAGTTGGGAAGGGATTATTGGAAGCCACATCCTAAAGCTTTCGAAATTATGAAAGAAGCTCTAGACATTGAGTATCGTGAAATTATTTATGTTGGGGATAATCCTAAAAAGGATTTTTATATAAGTAGTATATACCCTATTAAAACTATAAGAATTAAGAGAGAAAATGGCATTTATACTATAAATGAATATTTTCAAGGTATAAAAGAAAATATCACAATTTCTTCTTTTAAAGAAATTGTTGATTTGCTTAATTTAAAAACTCTTTAATGATTGGAGAACATTATGAATACAATTTCTAAAACAATTGCAATTACTGGACCATTTGCAGATGTTAACTTCGGTGACTATGCGATGCTTATTAATAATATTTACGACATAGATATTAAAGACGTAACATTATTTTCATATGATAATGATTTCCTGAGAACTATAAAGAAAGATTATTTAAATGATTACAATGTAGATATAGTTGAGGTCAAACTTACAGATGAAAATAGTAATTGTATGAAGAATAATTATACCTTGACACCAATAGAAATACAGTCACTGATTAGCAATTACAATGAGCTAGTAGCGAAAATAAAAAAAATTGATGTTTTAATAGTAAATGGTGGAGGTTATTTTAACGGACTTTGGAGTATGCCTCATAGAATAGTAAGATTAATTAAAATTATTGCACCAATACTTATTGCAAACCAATTAAATAAAAAAATCATGTTTACTGGTAATAGTTATGGACCTTTTGCAAAAGACTCAGACTTTTTTGCTTCTTTATTTAATGCTTTAACAAATGTAACTTTTGGATGTCGAGATAATTTATACTCACCAATGTGGGCGAGACAAATAGGAGTAAAAGACATTGATATAAAAAATATTCCGGATGACTTATTTATAATTAACAATAGAATCCTAAAGCAACAAATTACTACAACAGTAAAAAGTAATAATTATATCGTAATGGAAACTTATTTACCCTTAGATTTTATTAAAGAAAATATCAATTACTTTAAAGAATTTTCAAATAAAATGTATAAACGTTACGGTCTAGAAATAGTTTTCCTGCCGCTTAATATAGAGCATGGTGGAATGCAACAAGCAGTATATCTTAATGAAATCCTTGAAAACTTTGAGTATGTGGATATTTCAAAGAAGGGCTACCTTCCAATCCAAGATGCTGTAGATATAATTAGGAATGCAAAGTTAGTGGTTAGTTCTAGGTATCATGCTTTGGTAGTTGCATTAGGAACAGAAACGCCAACCATTAGCGTGTTGAAAGATGTCATGGGCGATAAAAGATACTATTATAACAAGAATAGTGGGATGTTAAGGCATGCTTTAAATGGTATTAACTTTGATGAAAAATATTACTTAAGAATTGATTATCTAGAAACTTTAGATTTCATTACAAATAATTTCTTGGAAATTGTTGAAGAACAGAAGAAAAACTATAATTCACAGTATATCTTAAATAAAGAATTTCTTAAGAGTATAAGAGAAGATTATCTATATGAAATAATTAATTAAAATCGATTCCTATAACTAGTTAGTGAGGTAGAATAGATGATTTATAGAAAATATCTTAAAAGAGCATTAGATATTATTTGCAGTGGATTAGCATTGTTAATTCTATCTCCAGTATTTTTAATAATTGCTTTAGCAATAAAGCTAGATACTAAAGGACCTGTAATTTTTACTCAGAAGAGAGTTGGAAAAGATAAGGAACCATTCAAAATTTACAAATTCAGAACAATGTTGACATTGGAAGATAGTTTTTATAATGATGGAACACCAATTGAGAACTATGACCGAATAACAAAAGTTGGGAATTTATTAAGGAAAACAAGTATGGATGAACTTCCCCAGCTAATCAATATTTTCTTAGGAGATATGTCAATTGTAGGACCTAGACCAACGTTGTCATATCAGGTTGAAAAATATAATGCAAATCAAGTAAAACGTTTAGAAGTAAAACCTGGCTTAACGGGGCATGCTCAAGTAAGTGGACGTAATAGCCTTAGTTGGGATGAAAAAATTCAATGTGATATAGATTATGTAGACCGTATCACCTTTTTAAGAGATGTAAAAATAATTTTAAAGACTGTATTGGTAGTATTAAAAACTGAAAAGGTTGAGTTTACAAAACCGGATGAAATAAGTAAGCACTCAGGTGATGTAAGGAAAGACATTTAGAATCGGAGGAGGTCAATTAACTTGTGAAAAAAGTTTTGGTATTAGCAAATCATATATTGGGAATTTATAGTTTTCGTAGAGAACTTATTCTAAACATGATTGACGAAGGGTATGAAGTAACGATTGCAGCACCTGCACATGAAAAGGTATCTTATTTTACTAACAAAGGGTGTAAATTCATTGAAACTCCAATTAATAGACGAGGGACTAATCCTATAGTAGATTTAAAATTAATAGCTAAGTATTTTAAAATAGTTAAAAAAAATAGTCCAGATATTATTTTAACATATACAATAAAACCTAATATATATGGCGGTATCATATCTAGGTTTATGAAGATTCCATATATAGCAAACATAACTGGTCTGGGAACTGTAGTAGAAAACAAAGGAATACTACAAAACCTTACGGTGTTGTTATATCGTATTTCTTTAAAAAACGTAAGTTGTTTATTTTTTCAGAATGAAGAAAACGAAAGATTTTTTAAAAATCAAAATATCGCATTAGATAGACATAGGTTAATTCCAGGGTCAGGAGTAAATCTTAATTACTTTGGCCTATTAGATTATCCAGATGATGAAAATGTAGAATTTTTATTTATCGCAAGAATCATGCAAGAAAAAGGGATTGATCAATACTTAGAGGCTGCTGAGTATATTAAAATTAAGTATCCTAAGACAGTGTTCCATATCCTTGGTAATTGTGAAGAAGCATATGTGGATAAATTAAAGAGAATGCAAGAAAAAGGTATAATAAAATATCATGGCAGACAAGATGACGTTCGAGAGTTTCATAAAATTTCCCATTGCACAATACATCCAACTTATTATCCAGAAGGGATGTCGAATGTTTTACTTGAAAGCGCTGCTTGTGGAAGACCTGTTATTACAACTAATAGGGCAGGGTGTAGAGAAATTGTAGATGACGGAATGAATGGATACATTATTGAACCTAAAAATACTCAACAGTTGATTGAAAAAATCGAATTATTTCTAACATTGAATCAAGATGCTAAGTCGAGAATGGGGAAATACAGTAGAAATAAGGTAGTACGAGAGTTTGATAGACAAATTGTAGTAAAAGCATATATAGAAGAAATGAATAACATTACAAACAAGATTTAAAAAACTTATTATTTCCTCAGAAAAAAAGGTGGTAATTATGAAAAGGAAAAGGGACAAAATTAAGAAATTATCAGGAACAATAGATATTGTAATAAAAATATCAAAAATTCTGCCTAAAAGTTTTTATATCTCTTTGCTAAAATTTGTAAGACATCATGACAACTATCTAGCGATGTTCATTCGATACATTTGCTTAAAGAATTGTGCTAAAAGTTGTGGGAATAACGTTGCAGTTTTCCCAGGGGTCTATTTACATAGGATTCACTTTTTAGATATAGGTGACAATGTTAGTATACATCCAATGTGTTATATAGATGCTTCTGGTGGGGTGGAAATTGGAAATGATGTTTCTATAGCTCACAATAGCACTATAATATCTGAAGAACACAGATATTCAAATTTAGATTTGAATATCAGAGATCAAGGATGTATATTGAAACCAACAACAATTCATAATAATGTTTGGATAGGTGCTGGGTGTAGAATATTAGCGGGAAGTATAATTAACTCTGGAAGTATTGTTGCTGCTGGAGCTGTTGTGAAAAATGAGATTCAAAGTAATTTGATTGTTGGGGGTATACCAGCTAAAACTATAAAGGAAAGGAAAATGTTATGAAGCTAATATTTGCACATGACCATATATTCTATAAGTTTAGTAATCAATTTTATAGTACAGGTGGACTCTCCAAAGAAATGTTAGAGCGATATACAGCGGTATTTGATGAGGTAATTGTTCTAAGCAGACAAAAACATATAAATACATACAACGATAAGCTTACTCTTGCCTCGACAGACAGAGTTAAATTTGTAGAAATCCCTGAATTTAAATCAATTTCTAAGTTGACTAGAATTTTTGAGGTCAAAAAAATTATAAACGCTGAGATAAAATTAGGGGACTCGGTAATAGCAAGATTACCAAGCTCTATAGGTTCTTTAGCAGTTAGTGCAGCTATAAAAAATAAGATACCATATCTACTAGAGGTTGTCGCTTGTCCATGGGATGCACTTTGGAATCATAGTTTTAAAGGAAAACTAGTTGCCCCTTATAAGTTTTTTAAAATGAAAAATCAAGTTTGGAATTCTAAATATTCTATATATGTAACTAATAAATTTTTACAAGAAAGATACCCTACAAAGGGTAAATCGGTAAATTGTTCAAATGTTGCTCTACAAGAATTTGATAACAATATTCTTGAAAAAAGGATAGAAAAGATATTAAATAAACTAGATACAAAATTAATTATTGGAACTACAGCAGCAATAGACGTAAAGTATAAAGGTCAACAGTATATTATCGAAGCATTAGGACAATTGAAAAAACAAGGAATTGCTAATTTTGAATATCAGTTAGTTGGTGGAGGCGATACGAAATATTTAAAATCAATAGCAGAGAAATACGATGTGAGTAATCAGGTAAAATTTTTAGGTACTCTTCCACATAATAAAATCTTTGAGTGGTTAGATGAAATTGATATCTATGCCCAACCTAGTAGACAGGAAGGTTTACCTCGTGCATTAATCGAAGCGATGAGCAGGGGGTTACCAGCAATGGGATCAAATACTGCAGGGATTCCTGAACTGTTAGAGAAGAATTTTATATTTACTAATTCTAGAGAGAATATTAAGGAAATAATAGAAATTTTAGGGCAATTCCAAAAAGAAAATAGAATTTTACAGGCCAAGAGAAATTATATTGAATCAAAAAAGTATGATAAACAAGTAATAGAGAATAGGAGGAATAAGTTTTTAAATCAATTTAAAGTAGAAAAAAGTATTTAAACTTTGATGGGCAGGGTTTAGAGTTAAAGGAGTGTATAGGAACACATAATGGATATTCATTATAAGAATAGAAAAATGATAAATGCAATTTATTTTTATATAATACTGACAGCATTACCTTTGCTATTGGAAAATTATTCTTTTAATACCTTTCTTACTCCAGGTTCTAGTTTGTATAGTATGTATATTAATCTATTGTACTTATTATTACCCATAATTCTTTTAAAGGTAAATAATTTTGAGTTGACTATTAATAAAAATCAGGTTTTTTTAATAGTTATATTATTAATATTAAGTTTAATATCCTTTTTTTTCGGTCTCCAAATATACACGGATTATAAACTATTTATTAACACAATTTTATTATCTGTAGGTGTTTTTACTATAATTTGTTTGTCAAATTCTTTTATACTCTCCGAAGAGGAATTAAATTTGTTCATGGTAAAAATGTTACACTTTGTTATATTTGCATGTTTATATAATGTAATAATTAATATTGATTTATTGTTGTTTGGAAGTTCCACGCTACATGTAAAAAGACAATTTGCATCGTTTTTTAGTAATAAAAATACTTTTGGTATTTTACTGGTGATTGGAATAATTGTTTGTACCTATTTATATATGCTTAATAAAAAGAGTAAATTTTTCTTTGTTTTTTTATTCTTTATTTTAAATTTAATTTGGACAGAATCGACTAATTCTTTAATTAGTGTAATTATATTTCTAGCTACTTTCTTTTTTATGTTTTATAAAATAAATTACATAAAAAGAACTCTAATAATTTTTGCTGGAGTTTCAATATCTTTCTTTTTATTGAGAAGTAATTTTTTTGAAGGTGTTGTAAATTTTATGAGGTTTGGGGATATTAGTGAGTTAAGTGGTAGAACCAATCTATGGTTAGCTGGTTTAAAAGTATTTTCAGAAAATATTATTTTCGGGATAGGATTAGGACACTCTCCTCGTATTCTGTCAAATTCCGGATATGAAAATGATCAATTCCATAATGGTTATATAGAAATTTTAGTTTCTGGAGGTATAGTCCTTTTTATTATTTATTTCCTATTAGCATCAATTTTTATATATAAATTAAGAATCCTTCGCCTAAAAAATAACTTAATGGGAAGTATTTATTTAGCCGGGTTCCTTTCATTATTATTTAGTACTTTCTTTGAATCTCTACTACTGTTTAGAGGAGGGTATTTTAGCGGGATAATTACCTTGTTTTATATTTTTATGCCTTTGACGTTAATAAACAGTATAAAAAGATTATAAAAAAATTAAGTAGACAAAGATTCATTCAAAAACATTAATGAATGGTTAGGAGATATAATGGATAGTCAATTAATTAGTGCTATTATTACAACATATAAAAGGGATAAAAAATACTTGAAAAGGGCTATTCTAAGCGTATTGAATCAGACTTATACAAATTTTGAATTAATAATTGTTGATGACAATGGCCAAAATGAATTTCAATATATAGTTGAAGAAACAATAAAGGAAATTAATCCTAATGTGCATATAAAGGTAATTAAACACGAGCAGAATATGGGAGCACAGGTTGCGAGAAATAATGGTATTAGGAGTGCAAATGGAAAATTTATAGCTTTTCTAGATGATGACGATGAATGGATTGAGAACAAATTAGATTTACAACTAAAAAAATTTAATACGAACAATAAATTAGGATTAGTATATTGTTGGTATAATATATGCAAAAATAATGAAAAGACAAAAAAAATAAGAAAACCTAGTAAGAATTTAAGAAAGGGTATAAGAGATTTATTAAGAACGAATTTTATTGGATCTACATCATTTCCTCTAATAAAGAAAGAGTGTTTTGACAAAGTTGGATTATTTGATGAGACACTAAAAGCTAAACAAGATTATGATATGTGGTTAAGGATATGTAAAGAATATCAAATTGATTTCGTTGAAGTACCTTTATGTAATTATTATATTCATTCAGATGAGAGAATAACAAGTAATGTGCAAAATAAACTTGAGAGTGAAGAGATATTTTTAAAGAAACATATTAATGACATAAATAAAGATAAAAAAGCACTGTCGTTTAAATATAGATTAATTGGTTCATATTATTTAAAGTTAAAGAATATCCATGCTGGTAGAAGATGTATATTGAAAAGTATTTTGATCTATCCCTTTAGTTATAAAACTTATATAAATTATCTGTTGTCTTTTCTGAAAAAAGAACATCAAAAATAAACTAGTGGAATTACTTTTGTATAATATTCTTACTAAAATGTATTGATTACAGAGAGGAAAAAAAAGTGAGAATGAAAAGTAAAATAGTAAAATTATTAAAAAGGCCATTTGTCAGGAATGTCATAATTATATCGACAGGAACTTTGGCAGCTCAAGCTATTACATTATTTTTAACCCCAGTTATTACTCGTTTATATGGACCAGAAGCTTATGGTTTGATGGGAGTTTTTGTATCTCTTTTAGGTATAGTAACGCCAATAGCTGCACTTACCTATCCTATTGCTATTGTGTTACCTAAAAAAGAGGAAGAAGCTCAAGGAATAATCCGACTATCTTTTTATATATCATTAATAACTTCTATGGTAGCTGTGTTAATTATTATCTTTTTAAGTGAACATATAGTTAAGTTATTTAATATTGAAGAAATTGAATCATATTTATTTTTGATACCAGTTGCTATTCTTCTTGCTGGATTTTCACAAATTATGCAACAATGGCTAATACGGACTAAACAATTCAGAATTACTGCCAAGACAACCTTTGTACAAGCTTTAGTGATGAATTCTGGAAAAGTTGGTGTAGGTGTTTTCTACCCTGTTGCACCGGTACTAATCTCTTTATCAGCAATAGCGCCGGGATTTAATGCTTTCCTGATGTATCTATTTCTGAAAAAGTCTAATGAGAAACAGGTCTTTTATTATAATAAATCTATTTCAATAAAGAAACTTGCTACTAATTATAAAGACTTTCCATTATTTAGAGCTCCTCAAGTATTCATAAATGCTATTTCAGATAATCTACCGGTAGTTTTGTTAACATCCTTCTTTGGTCCTGCATCTGTTGGGTTTTATTCTTTAGGAAGAACTGCATTAAGTATTCCAACAACACTTATCGGCAAATCAATTGGTGATGTATTTTATCCACGAATATCTGATGCTGGAAAGAATGGTGAAAATTTAACGAATTTAATAAAAAAAACAATGTTTTTACTTGGTATTATCGCAGTAATACCATTTGGGTTAATTATAATATTTGGACCTGGGTTGTTTAGTTTTGTTTTTGGAGCTGAATGGAGAGGAGCAGGTGAATATGCCAGATGGATAGCATTATGGCTTTTCTTTAAATTTATTTATCAACCATGTATTATAGCATTACCAGTACTATCGGCACAGGCTTTTCATCTTAAATTTACAATAATAAATTTGATGGTACGTTTATTATCATTAATAATAGGATTTTATGTGTTTTCAGATGATTTAATGGCTATAGCGTTATTTGGAATATCTGCAGCTATTTTAAGTATATGCTTAATATTTATTACACTTCAAATTAGTAAACGTTTTGATAATCGCTTAAATTAGAAGTGAAAAAAATTCTTACCATACTAGAGTAAAAGGAAGTCGATATTATGTACAAAATAGCAGTAGCCGGAACAGGATATGTAGGTTTAGTAGCAGGTGTATGTTTTGCAGAAATAGGTCATCAAGTAACTTGTGTTGATATTGATCAAGCTAAAGTAGAACTTATGAAAACTGGTAATTCTCCTATTTATGAAACAGGATTAGAAGAATTGATGCGAAAAAACTATGCTGCTGGAAGAATAAATTATTCTACAGATTATCAAGCAGCTTATAAAGACGCTGATGCAATATTTATAGGTGTGGGCACACCAGAACAGCCTGATGGATCTGCAAACCTTTCCTATATAGCAACAGTAGCAAGACAAATCGCAGAATCTATTGAGAAAGATTGCTTAGTTGTGGTTAAGTCAACAGTACCTGTTGGTACGAATGATAAAGTTGAACAGTTTATCCAAGACTTCTTAGTGAATGATGTTCGTGTAGAAGTAGCTTCCAATCCGGAGTTCTTAGCGCAAGGATCTGCTGTACATGATACATTACACGCAGAACGAATTATCATTGGTACTGAAAGCAAATGGGCTGAAGAAGTTTTGACTGATATATATAAACCTTTTAACTTACCAATCGTTTCTGTAAATAGAAGATCAGCAGAAATGATTAAATATGCTTCTAATGACTTCTTAGCACTTAAAATTTCGTATATGAATGATATTGCAAATCTTTGTGAATTGGTTGGTGCTGATATTCAAGATGTTGCCAAAGGGATGAGTTTTGATACTCGTATTGGAAGTAAGTTTTTAAATGCAGGTATTGGCTATGGGGGATCTTGTTTCCCAAAAGATACAAAGGCGTTAGAGAATTTAGCAAAACAAAATGGTTATGATTTAAAAACCGTTTCTGCGGCAATTGATATTAATAAAGAACAAAAAACTAAGTTATACAAAAAGGCTAGTAAAAGACTTATTACTTTCAACGGCTTAAAAGTAGCAGTATTAGGCTTAACCTTTAAACCTGGTACAGATGACTTACGAGAAGCTGCTTCCTTAGAAAATATCCCTCTTTTATTGGAACAAGGTGCGGATATTTATGCTTTTGATCCTGTAGGTGCAGAGAACTTTGCAAAAGTTCATCCAGAAGGCAAAAATGGTAAAGGCACTATTACATATGTATCTAACATAGAGCATGCCTTAGTAGATGCAAATGTTTGCTTTATCTTTACGGAGTGGGGAGAAGTAAAAGCTATCACTCCTGATAAATATAAAGAATTGATGAGAACTCCTTTAGTCTATGACGGAAGAAATATTTATCCAGTTGAAGACATGGAAACAGCGGGAGTAGAGTACTACTCTATTGGTAGAAAACCAGTAACTAGAGATGTATTAGAGCTACAAAAGGAGGCAAAGCTTAATGGGTCACCAACCACTCGACGTAAATAAAACCTATCTGGTCACAGGAGCAGCTGGTTTTATTGGCTACTATCTATCTAAAAAGCTTTTAGATGAAGGGTGCCAAGTCATTGGTTATGATAATATAAATGATTACTATGACGTCAACTTAAAATACACTCGTTTGGAAAAGCTTGAACCTTATGATAATTTTACTTTTATCAAAGGAGATCTTGCAGATAAGGACGCAATTACTAGCCTATTTGAAAAATATTCTCCTAATGTAGTAGTTAATCTAGCAGCTCAAGCTGGAGTTCGCTATTCCATAGAAAATCCAGATGTATATATACAAAGTAATATCATTGGTTTCTATAATATATTAGAAGCTTGCAGACATTATCCAGTTGACCATCTTGTATATGCATCCTCTAGCTCTGTATATGGTGCTAATAAAAAAGTGCCATTTGAGGAATCTGATTTCGTAGACAACCCCTTGTCTCTTTACGCTTCTACCAAGAAGTCTAATGAGTTAATGGCCCATACATATAGTCACCTTTACAAGATTCCAGCTACTGGTTTGCGTTTCTTCACTGTATATGGACCTATGGGTCGTCCCGATATGGCGTACTTCGGATTTACTAATAAGTTATTTGCCGGTGAACCTATCCAAATATTCAACAATGGAGACTTTGACAATGATTTATACAGAGACTTCACATACGTTGACGATATTGTAGAAGGCATTGAACGCCTATTAAATAATCCACCAGCTACTGACGGTGTACAACACGATGTGTTCAATATAGGAAATAACAATCCTGAAAAACTAATGGTCTTTATAGAATCATTAGAAAAAGCATTAAGTAATGCAGTTGGAAAAGAAATAACCTTTGTAAAAGAATTTCAGCCTTTAGTAGCTGGAGATGTACCTGCTACCTATGCTTCAACAGATCGCCTACAAGAAAAAGTAGGCTTTAAACCTAAAACTTCTATTCAAGAGGGCCTGCAGAAGTTCGCTGACTGGTATGTAGACTATTATCAAATTAATAAATAATAAGCAAGCAACTGAGAATTTTTCAGTTGCTTTTTTATTTGCCCGACAAAAATATCTAAAAACAATATTTATTCCATAAAATGTATTGACAGCGCTTTCATTATGTTTATAATCAAACATAAGATGTTGTTTATGAACATCTAGTGTTCGCGAAAAAAGAATATAGGGGGATTTTTTGTGAGAAAGTTGTTCGTGTTAATGATGGCGCTAGTTTTAATGTTAGTTGCATGTTCGGAAGATAACAACGGGGGGCAGGCATCCGGTGAAAAGCTGGAAGGGGTTCCCGATGGTGTTCAAGGTGGCATAAAGATAGCAATAATTCGTAACTTGCCATCCGATGATCACACTAAGCAATTCTTAGATGGTGCACGTCAAGAAGGGGAAGCGTTTGGTTTTAAAGTAGACACTATGATTGCAGATAATAATGATGCTCGTTTTCAAGAGCTAGTAGCTCAAGCTATTCAACAGGACTACGATGGGCTGATCATTTCGCATGGAAAAGCAGATTATTCTTATGACATGCTTAAGCCAGCACTTGATAAAGGTATGAAGGTAGTTACATTTGACACAGTAGCAGAAAAAGATGGAAAGACTTTAGAGGGTGTTACTTCCACCGTACAAGACGATCATAAATTAGCTGAGCTATCTTTAGATGAGGTTGCATCATTAGGGAAGCCAGTAAATGTGATTAAAGTTTGGTATGGACCAGGAATACCTCCGTTAGATTCTCGTCAAGAAATCTATAAAAAGTATGAAGAAGAAGGAAAGATTAATACCCTTGAAACAGTCGGACCTACTAACTTTCAAGATATTCAAGGAGATATAGCAACAAAAATGAATGCAATCTTAGCTAAATATCCAGAAGGTACAGTGGATGCCGTTTGGGGTTCATGGGATGAAATGGCTAAAGGTGCATATAAGGCAATGAAAGACAATAAACGCGATGATATTAAGTTAATATCTATAGATGTTTCTAACCAAGATATTAACCTAATGAGAGAAGAAGGTTCTAATTGGGTATCAACAGCAGCTGTAGATCCATACTTAATCGGCCAGATGAATATGAGAATTCTTGCTAAAAAGTTAGCTGGAGAAGAAACTCCAGAAACATATAGCTTAGAGGCGAAGTTAATTAAACAATCGGATTTAAAAGAAGACACTACAATGTTTAACTTAGATGAAATTGTTGAAGGCTGGGGCAAGTCAGACGACTTTAATGAGAGCTGGATGGAAACACTTCGCGATAACTATAAAAAGTAGTATATGGGAGAGCTAAGTCTCTCTCTTTTCTTTCTAAAGGGGGATAGTGCATGACACTATTGGAAATGAAAAACATATCAATTGAATTTCCAGGGGTAAGAGCGCTTCAAAATGTGTCTTTTTCTATGAATTCAGGAGAAATTCGAGCATTGATAGGGGCAAATGGGGCCGGTAAATCTACATTGATGAAGGTTCTCTCTGGTGCTTATGATCATTATACGGGAGATATTTATATAGACGGTGTCCTTCATCAGATTTCTTCTCCTTTATACGCTAAAGAGTTAGGCATCGATATTGTCTATCAAGAGGTTGATACCGCCTTAATATCGTATTTGGATGTAGCAGAAAATATTATGCTAGATGAAATGGTAACCAATATGAAGGGCAAAAGTTTTATATCATGGAAGTCCATTCATACAAAAGCCAAGGAAATATTAAAAAGATTAAATATTACGATTGATACTAAAAAAAGAGCAAATGAGCTTACACTTGCAGAGAAACAGATGGTTCTTATCGCTAGAGCAATCGTTCAGGACAGGAAATTTTTAATACTCGATGAGCCAACTGCACCTTTAAGTAATCGTGAGACAGCTGAGCTTTTTAGGATTGTTAGAGAGCAGAGTAGAGAACACGGGCTTGGAATAATTTTTATATCACATCGTCTTCCAGAGTTATTTGAAATATGCCAGTCTATATCAATTATGAAAGATGGAAAAATGGTGACGACTACACCGATCGAGGATATTACACAAAAACAAGTAATCGAGCTAATGTTAGGTAAAACTTTCAACGAAGAACATGCAAGACACGAGAAACTACCAGGGGAAATTATGCTTCAAGTAGAGAGTTTAACAGATCACCGTAATTTCCTAAAAGATATATCCTTTCATATTAAACAACATGAAATTGTAGGGATTGCGGGTTTAGTTGGAGCAGGAAAAACAGAGCTCTGTAAAGCAATATTTGGGGATATGTCAATTGCTCAAGGGACTATTAAACTAAATGATAAATTAGTAGAAAACAAAACTCCGTCTAGGGCTGTTAAAAATGGTTTTGCGTTGGTTCCGGAAGAACGAAGAAAAGAAGGGGTATTTGTAGAGGAATCTGTATATACCAATTTGACGGTAGCTAACCTGAAAAAGCATTCGCTCCCTTTAGGGGTGTTGCGGCCAGAGGGTGAAAAGAAAGTAGCAAAAGAAGTTATAAAAGCTTTAGGTATTAAAACCCCAACGGAAACACAAAAGGTAAGTCTTCTAAGCGGAGGTAATCAACAAAAAGTAGCAGTTGGGAAATGGATGCTAACAGATTCGGAGATTCTAATGTTCGATGAGCCGACAAAAGGAGTGGATGTCGGTGCAAAGGGAGACATTTTTGATATTATCACTTCCTTTGCAGAACAGGGAAAAGGGATTCTTTATGCCAGTAGTGAACTGAATGAGATTTTAAATATTACGGATCGTGTGTATGTCATGTATGACGGCGAAATTGTAAAAGAGCTAGTGACTACTGAAACAACAGAGGAAGAGATTTTGTACTATTCAACAGGGGGGCTTTAAGTAATGCAACAAGTATTAGAAGTTAAAAAAGAGTCAATGTGGAGAAAGTCCCTAACCTTTTTAAATAACTGGGGAACTGTTTTAGCTATCATTTTTCTAGTTATTTTCTTCGCACTAGCAATACCGCAATTTTTTACAGGGTCTAATATTGTAAATATTATGCGGAGTATCTCTATCGTAACTATTATCGCCATTGGATTAACTGTATCGTTAACTGTCAATGGGTTTGATTTGTCTATCGGGTCCACGGCTACTCTTGCCAACTCTTTAGTTGTATCTTTTTTTGTATGGTTTACATTGCCAACAGGGGTTTCCATTGCCCTTGCTTTAATATTAGCGTTAGGAGTCGCTCTTTTTAACGCATTTCTTATTGTAAAGTTAAAGATTCCAGATTTATTTGCTACTCTTGCTACGATGTTTATCGTGGAAGGTGTGGCAATGACGTATACAGGTGGGGGATCTATCAGTGTCGGAATGCCAAGGCTTGATGGGACGCCTACAACTGGTAAAATTCCTGCTATCTTTACAATGATCAGCCAAACACCATATATCATTATTCTAATGCTTGTTGTAGTCGCATTAGTTTATTTCTTTCTAAAACATACAAAACACGGGCGCTATTTGTATATGGTGGGCGGGAACCCAGAAGCAGCAAGGCTGTCTGGTATATCTGTTAACAAATACAAAACCTTAGCCTATGTAATTTCAGCACTTTTAGCTGCTCTAGGTGGAATTGTGCTTGCATCTCAAATTGGTTCTGCTCAAATTAATGCGGGAGCAGGTTATCTAATGCCTGCTGTAGCAGCAGCCTTCATCGGATCCTCTTTTGCAGGACAAGGAAAACCAAATGCAATAGGAACATTAGTAGGAGCTACATTAGTAGGGGTACTAGAAAATGGGTTAGTTATGATGTCGGTACCGTATTACTCACTAAATATTATTAAAGGTGCAGTTTTAGCCTTAGCGCTTGCATCCACTTACTATACTCGTCGTAAATACTAAAAGGAGGAACATTCAGTGGAAAAATTCTCAACGTATTTTCTAATGGATTTAGCTGATGTAAAAGAGTACGCTACAAAGCGACTAGACTTTTTAAAGGATTCTGAGAATCTAGAAGTGACGGAAATAGGTGATGGAAACTTAAACTATGTTTTTCGTGTGAAAGATTCTGTAAGCGGTAAATCAGTAATTATAAAGCAAGCGGGACCAACAGCAAGGATTTCAGAGGATATTATCTTATCGACAGATAGAAATCGAATAGAAACAAAAGCTTTAGAGATCCAAAATCAATATACGCCTGGACTAGTACCTCATATTTACTTTTCGGATGAGGTGATGAGTGCTTGTGCAATGGAGGACTTAGGTAACTTTAAAATAATGAGACAGTCATTAATGGAACATGAAATTTTTCCATTATTTCCAGAACATATCACTACTTTTATGGTAGAATCACTGTTACGTACCAGTGATATTATGATGAATCATAAGGGAAAAAAAGCACTTCAAGGTCTCTTTATTAATCCAGAGCTTTGTGAAATCTCTGAGGAGCTAGTTTTTACAGAGCCCTACTATAACAACAATAATAGAAATGAAATTATAGAGGAAAATACAGAATTCGTACAAGAACATTTATATGATAATCTAGAGCTCCATAGAGAAGTGGCCAAGCTTAAGTATTTATTTCTAACAAAAACGGAGAGCCTGCTTCATGGTGACCTTCATACAGGCTCTGTATTTATAACTCCAACAGAAACTAAAGTAATTGACCCAGAGTTTGCGTTCTATGGACCGATGGGTTATGACGTAGGGAATGTGATTGCCAATTTGACGTTTGCCTGGGTAAACGGAGTAATGACTGAAGATGAAAGGTTCACTAATTGGGTAGAACAATCCATTGAAGATACTCTAGATTTATTTAAACAAAAGTTTGTGAAGTTATGGAAGGAATCAGCTGAAGAGCCATTTGCTAAAAATGAGTCTACTATTGTAGAAGATTATTTATCTCAAGTCTTGAAGGATACTGCAGGTATGGCAGGTCTTGAGTTGAACCGAAGAATTGTAGGGCTTGCAAAGGTGAAGGATATTACGAGTCTAGCTAGTGAACAGCGAGTTATTGCTGAAAGATTATGTATGTTAACTGCAAATGAATTCATTTTAAATCAATCAGCTTATCAAAGTGGAGCTAAATATATCGATACTTTAAAAGCTGTAAAGGAGAGTTTAATATGTCAGAAGAGTTAATATCGATAAAGTGGGAAAATGATGGCCTTATATTGCTTGACCAAACGATTCTTCCAAATGAAATAGTGTATGACCGTTACGAAACGATTGAAAGTGTATGGGATGCAATAGTGGTGATGAAGGTAAGGGGGGCACCTGCAATTGGAGTGGCTGCTGCTTATGGAATGTATCTTGGAATTCGAGATTGTAAAGGCTCCTATGAAGAGTTTATGGATTTATTGCAAAAAAGTAGAGATTACTTATCTACATCCAGACCTACTGCTGTAAATTTGTTTTGGGCTATTGACCGTATGGTTGGGAAGGCAATGGATTCTAACTTACAAGACGTAGAAGAACTCAAACAAATTTTACTAGAAGAAGCCATCTCCATTCACAAGGAAGATGAAGAAATAAATCGTAATATTGGCGAACATCTATTGACTCTATTAGAGGATGGTCAAGGTTTTTTAACCCATTGTAATGCTGGAGCTTTAGCTACCACTAGATACGGAACAGCTACTTCACCATTCTATCTTGCAAAAGAGAAGGGTTGGGATTTCAAGGTTTATGCTGACGAAACTAGACCAAGGCTACAGGGTTCGACTTTAACTGCATTAGAATTACAACGTGCAGGAATAGATGTTACTGTAATTACTGATAATATGGCTTCCATGGTTATGTCTCAGGGGAAGGTTCAGGCTGTAATTGTAGGCTGTGACCGGGTTGCTGCAAATGGAGATACAGCTAATAAAATTGGTACAATGGGAGTAGCTATTTTAGCGAAACACTTTGGTATTCCATTTTATGTCGCAGCACCAACTCCGACTATTGATCTTGCTACACCAAATGGAAGTGGTATCCCTATTGAGGAAAGAGATACGGAGGAAGTGACTAATCGCTTTGGGCAATGGTCTGCTCCAAAAGATGTGAAGGTATATAATCCTGCTTTTGATGTGACGCCTGCAGATCTAATAACTGCTATCGTAACAGAGAAAGGAATTGTAAGAGGACCATACGAAGAAAATCTAAAAAAATTGTTTTTATAAAGGTAGGTAATCACTTGTGTCTGTCCCAATAGATCGTAGAAATGCAATATTAACTATATTAGAAAATATGGATTATGCTGAAGTCAGCTACTTAAGTAAGAAGTTCAATGTTTCTGAAATGACCATTCGAAGAGACTTAGAGAAACTTGAAAAGGATGGGGAACTTATTCGCTTATTTGGTGGTGCTAAGCTAAAAACCAAAAGGGTCTATGAAGGGACTATAGAAGAACGTTTATCCACCAATCTACTAGAGAAACAAAAAATAGCAGAAGAAGCAATTAAGCTTATTAGTGATGGAGATGTCATTGCATTTGATGCAAGTACCTCTGCATTAGAGGTAAGTAAAAGGCTACGTGGTTTCGAATCACTGACAGTTGTTACTAACAATTTATCAATAGCTGTAGAGCTTTCCAATGTTAAAGGGGTTGCAACAATTTTATTAGGCGGATATGTGCGAGGTAAATCCTTGTCGACTATTGGAGCTTCTCTACATCAATATATGAATTCTATATTCATAGATAAATGCTTTATATCAAGTAAGTCGCTAAGCTTTGAAAACGGCTTAACTGACTCAACGATAGATGAAGGAGAAGCAAAACAAGCTATGATTCATAAATCTAATCAAGTAATCGTACTTGCTGATCAAAAAAAGATTGAAACTGTAGCTTTTTTTCAAGTATGTGAATCAAATGAAATCCATACATTGATCACTAATGAAGATATAGATATGCTTCCTGAAATTGAAGAAAGCCTAGAAAACTTTCGGTCAAATGGCACAAATGTGATTATTGCGAGATAGGGAGAGAATTATGCTACTAAAAAAACAACGACAAGAGATAGTGGATTATTTAAATAAACTAATACCTAGTGGCCTTACGAAGGGTACGGGTGGGAACATAAGTGTCTTTGATAGAGAAAGCGGCTTAGTAGCTATTAGTCCAAGCGGATTGGAATATCATACACTAACAGCTGAGGATATAGTAGTCACAGATTTAGAAGGAAATATAGTAGATGGAAAACAAAAGCCTTCTAGCGAATGGTCCATGCACACAATATTTTATCGCCAAAGAGAGGACATTAATGCTGTTGTACATACACATAGTCCTTATGCTAAAACACTTGCGAGTCTAAGATGGGATCTTCCAGCTATTTCTTATCTAGTAGCTTACGCGGGTTCAAATGTAAGATGTTCAGAGTACGCATCATTTGGCACACCAGAGCTAGCCACAACAGCATTTGAAGCTATGAAAGATCGACAAGCTGCTTTACTCGCAAACCATGGTTTAATTGCAGGAGCGAACAACCTTGTTAACGCTTTTAATATCGCTGAAGAGATTGAGCTTTGTTGTGAAATCTATTATAGAGCTAAGTCAATTGGTGAACCGGTTGTCTTATCGGATGAAGAGATGGAAATAATGGCAGTGAAGTTTAAGGAGTATGGTCAGAAGTAGTTGTACATCTAAATGCGTCCCTGTAAATGCGTCCCTGTGTTAGAAACAATTCTACACTATTCTGACAATAGAATACAATTGAGTAGTAATCATAAAAGGGCTTGAACATTATAATAAAAGATGTTTAAACATTTTTTAGTGGGGTATATAAATAGTACAAGGCGGAACTACCGTAGGAAAGGACTGGTAAACATGAGTTTACAAGAAAATCCGATGGATGAAATGCACAGCCTTGGCGGAAAATTTGCTTTACTGACGAAAGGTACTCTCGTCGGGAACCGATATATTTAGGTTTCGATTCAGTGTATTGTTTTTGCAAGTGAAAGAAAAGTTTTTTGTTTAAGTGCAACCTAAATGTCTGATGGTTCGATCACAGACGAATGTCAGTTAGATTTACTAAGAAATATCAACAAATTTTCCGAGTGTATTCCCGGTTGTATAGGGAAAGAAGAAGCGTAATCCGAATTTGGGTTACGCTTTTTTATTTGCTTATTTTTGTATTTAAGTATGTCTATAGAACTGTTTTGATGTATGATAACTAGTATAAAGTTATCACCTGTTTAAGGGTAGATTAAAGTTTTTGGGGGTTTGTTTGATGGGGGTATTCCGTGGTACTGGGAACATTGCAACTACAGTTCTTGGGGGAGCAGCTAAAGGCGGGGTTCTGCTAGTTAGCAAAGCAATATCTACGAAGAATGAAAAAGTAGGTCGCTATGTAGGAGAATTAGGCGACAGTGTTATTGAGGCATCCAAGTATGCCGTGGATTCTGTGGGACAGTTTGCAGATGGTACCGTCCAAGGGGTTTACGGGGTTGTCAAAAAGGATAGTTACCATAAACAACAAGGCTGGGGAGATATAAAGGATTCCACAAGTCGTACTATAAGAGGCATTGGATCAAGTTTAAAATACACCATTAAAAGTACGGGGATTACGGTGAATGGCATTCGTAACAATGACAGACAAGAAATTCTCCGTGGTGTAGGGAACTTAGGGAAGGTTGTAGTAGTCAGCACTTTTGCCGTTGGAATTATTGATATCGTCGATGGGGCAGACGTCGCGCAAGCTGAATCCTTAGAAACACGGAATGATCATTTACTCGGGTTAGAGCATCCCGAAACTGGGGTTAAATTCATAAATAGTACAATTGAATTGCCCACTGGGGAACTGACAGAAGGAACCTTTCCTGTATTCGATTCTCCATTTAGTGTCCTATTAGTGGAAGAAATATATTTAGAAAATGACAGCACACATTTCTTAATAGCAAATGAAACTCTTTACCATGCAATTCAAGAGTCACCAAATGTGGCGAATGATTTGGGGTTATCCCAATTGGATATACAGGCATTAGCTAATGGAATCACGCCGGAAGGCTACGACTGGCACCACAATGAGCAACCAGGAGTTCTCCAGCTTGTTAATGAAGAGACACATCAAAACACTGGTCACACAGGCGGTAGAGAAATCTGGGGTGGGGGAAGTGAGTATCGTTAGTTAAAGAGATACGATAAAGCAATTATGGAAGAGTCACTCTTAAGAGATGGCTCTTTTTTGCGTAAAATTTAAATAATTAGTTTGAAAAATAAAGGTATTTTTATAGTTATATAGAAATAGATATATGTAACTATTTTAGTTGGGGGAGGAATACAGTGATAAGTGGAAAGGTATTAAATGAGCAATTTATCGTCATGGCTAGATTTGGGTACAAGCAGTTTGAATTGCATCAGGTTCTAATTAGGCCAGAGGCTAGAATTATAAGGAAGGGTGCAGCAATACCTGAAGATTTATCTAATAGAAAAGCTGATGCATTAATCGTTATGCAAAACCCAGGGAGTTGTCTGCCGAGAGAAGAATTAAAAGATGGATGGCAGGAAAGTATTCCAGATAAGACTCAATACCAGCTTATGCGGTTAATGGAGCGAATGAATTGGGATGAACTAATTATAGTGAATCTATCCGATATGTGTGAGGGAGACTCCTTTGAGTTCAAGCGATTGCTTAAAATTTGTGAGCTACAGAATGTACCGAACTCATGCTATGCCAATAACATTGAGGAATTTATAGAGATGACTAATCTAGTGGATCATGTGCTGTATGGATGGGGGTCAAAACCTGAAGCAAAGAGACTTGCAATGGAGCATGGGTTTTTACCGATTGAAGGTGTGAAGTTAAATGGAAAAGAACCAAAGGCATACTGGAACAAAGCAAGAGATTATCCAAGACATCCATTTCCTTATTTGCCTAATAAGTGTGAGGAGTGGGTCGATGAAATGGCTGCTGTTTTAAAGGAACTACCAGAAGTGAGTCTAGGAGAGGCTTAAACTTATAGTGAAACAAAGGAGCAGTTGTTTTAATGGCGGATTAAACTGCTTCCTTTAGATTGGGTTTTAGTACTATCAACAAACCTTTTTATAAAATTGCACCCCTCACAAGCCATACCGATCTGTTTATTCGTTTCCGGATCCACATAATAAATCTCATCGAATCCACAAACTTCACATTCTTTAATATGCAATATCCGCCTAGGACCTAATTCCTTGTCTAGCTTGCCGTGAAAGTCAGATAACATCTTTTACACCCCCATTTTGAAAATTCTTACACAAGTATATTTCGGTCAAATATTTACTTTATTAATAGAAATGTTTTAAAAATAAAGAAATTTTATAGGTTTTTAGTAACTATTTATAAATTGATGAATTATTTTATTTTTATTCCTAAATTTAACATTAAAATGAGTTTAATGGTTATTAGGGGTAGGGTTAATGAAAAGTGTAATATCATATAATAAGTCTTCAATATTAAAGGGGGGGATATATAGATGGATAAGAAATATCCGGAGTTAGATGAGTCGTTACATGGGGCATTTGTAGGAGCTAGCAAATGGGAGTATTATTCCCGAAAGTGGAATCAGGGGCTATCATGGAATTGGGCAGCTTTTTTCCTTTCGTTCTTTTGGCTAGGCTATCGGAAAATGTATGCGTATATTTTAATCATACTAGGTCTTTTTCTTTTATATGATCTGATCATTGTCTTGAGTGGGGTCGATTTTGGGGTAGATTCGACCATAGGAATTACAGTAGGGGTCATCTGTGGTTTTTTAGGAAACTATTTATATTTGATGCATGCGAATAAGGAGATTAAGAGAGTCACGGAGCAGCAACATGGCAGCGAGGAATTCATGCAGTCAGAGCTTCAACTGCGTGGGGGTACTAGCTGGCTTGGAGTGTTGGCTGCCTTTGGGTTGCTGATTGTTTATGGGGTTCTTGCTGGGATGATTTATGGGTTTGGGGGATAAATAGGAAGTCACTCAATTTAATGAGTGGCTTTTTTTATATTTAACTGAAAATTTTATAAATTCATTTAAATTATAGTGAAATTATGATAGCCTTTTGATATAGATAGATTGATAAGGAGGAAGACTATGAACGTTCAAACAGCAAAAGTCCATCATTTTCCGGAGGATATTGTGCACTACGCATGGGAGAAGGATCCAAAGCCGGTCCTGACGATTGAAAGTGGGGACACGGTCATATTTAAGACAAGAGAGGTAACGGACAACCAGTTTTCGATTGATTCTACTACGAAATCTATTGCTAGCTTAGATTGGGATATGGTGTATCCGCTTGCAGGTCCAGTGGCGATTGAAGGGGCAGAACCTGGAGATACGCTTGAGGTGGAAATTGTTAATTTGGAGACAGGAAGCTGGGGATGGACGGCTATTTTGCCTGGACTAGGGTTGCTACCAGAGGAGTTTCCAGATGCGTATTTAAGAACCTTTGATTTGACCGATGGGGAGTTTATACATTTCCGCGAGGATATTAAAATTCCTATCGAGCCTTTTTTAGGGACGATGGGAGTTAGTCCTAAGGATGCAAGTGGACAGCCGATTATGCCTCCAGGAACGTTTGGAGGAAATATGGATGTTCGCCAGCTGACGATTGGGACAAAGTTGTATTTACCTGTCCAGGTGGCTGGGGCATTGTTTAGCTGCGGAGATGCTCATGCAGCTCAAGGAGACGGGGAGGTTTGTGTTTCCGCATTAGAGTGCCCGATGACCGCTACCTTAAAGTTCAACCTTATTAAAGGTAAAACGATTCCTTCACCTCAGTTTTTAACGAGTGGTGAGCTTACTCCTAAGGTGAACCATAAGGGGTTCTTTGGGACCACTGGTGTTGGTCCAGATTTGATGAAGGCTTCGCAGGATGCACTTCGGGCGATGGTAGATCACATTTCAACTACATATGAAATGGAGCCAAAGGATGCCTATTTGTTGTCTAGCCTTTGCGTGGATTTAAAAATCTCAGAGATTGTAGACGCGGGACAATATATCGTTAGTGCAGTATTGCCGCTGGCAGTGTTTGAGGATTAATGACTTCAGTTAATAGGTATTGAAATATAGACAGTAAAACCGTAGGGACGAGATACTTGTTCCTACGGTTTTTTTGAGTTTAGGGGGATGATAATTTTATTAGATTATGTGTTAATAAAAGTCATTCTCAACGAATACATTATAGGAAGGAAGTAGCTTTGGTAATTTCCTCAATCTTATAAAAGGGGGACAAGCGTTGAAGAAGAATATCATGTTGGCCATTATTACGGTTTTTGTCTTGAGTATATTAGCAGGCTGCGGGTCTGGAGAAGGTAAAGTGCTAGAGCGTATGGAGAAAAAGAAGGTACTGAATGTCGCTTTTGAGGGAACGTATCCACCGTTTAACTATTTAGATGATCAAGGTGAATTAACTGGCTTTGATGTAGATGTTTCCAACGAGCTAGCAAAAAGATTGGGCGTGAAAGCCAACTTTATCACTTCTAAGTGGGAGGGTTTGATTGGCGGTCTGAAGGCAGATAAGTTCGATATTATTATCGGGCAGATGACTGTAACAGAGGAAAGGAAAAAAAGTGTGGATTTCACGGATCCCTATGTTATTACAGGCTCGGTGTTAATCACTCGTGAGGAAACGAATGATATTAGTAAGCTCGAGGATATAAAAGGTAAAAAAGTCGGTGTTGGCGGTGGAACTACATTTGAAGAAATCGCAAATAGTGTAGATGGTGCGGATGTGAAGCTATATAAAGCATTTACGGATTATTTAGAGGATCTGAAAAATGAACGATTAGATGTCATCATTAACGACCAGTTGTTAATGAGCTATAACATAAAAGAAAATAAGCTGCCAATCAAGGTTGCAAGCGACATTCTGAAGGTGGACGAGGTTGGAATGGCAGTGAATAAAGGGAACGAAGATTTTATCGAGAAGGTGAATAAGGCTTTACGTGACATGAAAGAGGATGGGACGTATAACGAGATTTATAAAAAGTGGTTTGGCTCAGATCCTGTGGAGCAATAAAACGATGGGAGGAAATAAAACTTGCATATTGTAGTTTTAGGTACGGGAATGATTGGGACGACCGTCGTGAGCGAGCTTGCTAAATTCCCTGAAATAGATGTCATCACCGCGGTGGATGTTAGACAGGAAAGTATTGATAAATGCTTAGAAATCGCTAATAGTCCCAAAGTGACTGGTAAGGTTGCCTCCTTAGAGACAATAGAGGATATCGCTGGGGTGTTAAAAGGTGGGGATGTTGCGGTTGCCTGCCTGCCACATTCCTTGAGTCTAGTTGCTATAAAAGCAGCTATAGAATCTAGCTGTCATTTGGTAGATTTAGTTGGGTCTTTATTCAAAGAGAAAATAGAATTACAGGAAGCGGCGAGAAACGCAGGGGTGATTATCGTTCCAGGCTGTGGTGTAGCTCCTGGAATAACGAACTTTTTGGCAGCTCAAGGAATCGAGATGCTAGACGAAGCAGAAGAAGCGATCATGATCTGTGGAGGGATTCCGAGGCATCCCGTGCCACCTTTATGGTATCAGGTCGTTTTTCGCTTAGAGAGTGTGCTAGGTCTCTATACAAAACCTGCTATTGCGGTTGAAAACGGACAACTAGTAGAATTAGCTCCTTTGTCTGGTTTAGAAAAGATGACGTTTCCCCAGCCCGTTGGTGACTGTGAGGCAGTGATTACGGATGCGCATAGCACTGCTTTTATATTGAAGGACAAGGTGAAAAACCTATACGAAAAAACGGTTAGGTATCCTGGTCATTGGGACAAGATGAACGTTTTGGGGGAGCTAGGGTTTCTAGACAATAAACCTATAACAGTTGCAGGAGTAACTACAACTCCTCGAGCAGTTGCAGAACAGATTTTAGCGCCTAAAATGGTTGGTGCCTCACATGAGGATATCACGGTGCTAAGGGTCGAGGTTAGTGGAATGAAGGAAGGCCAAGCTACTAAATTTACATGGGAAATGGTTGATATATACGATCATGAACGAAACATTACGTCCATGGCTAAAACAACTGCCATTCCTGCAGCAATTCTAGCAAAATGGATTGCGTCTGGAAGGATTGAAGAGACAGGGGTTGTACCGGTAGAGAGCCTTATTGTTAGGGAAAGATTCGACCCATTTATGGAGGAGCTACAGAATTTAGGAATTCATATAGGTTTTAAAGAAGACGTTGTAATCTAATCCAATCATTTGTCGGAAGGAGGTCGATCTATGGATGTTACGATAATTATTGATTCCCTGCCATCCCTACTGAAGGCAACGCTCATGACTATCTTTTTGGCAGCCATATCCATTATCATAGCGCTCATTATTGGATTTTTCGCCGCAATCATTAGAATTCTAAAAGTAAAGGTTTTAAACGGCATTGCCACAGGCTATGTTTCTATAATTCGTGGAACTCCTTTACTTGTTCAAATATTCGTTATTTACTATGGCTTACCTCAGATCGGTATTTCATTAGATCCCATATCGTCGGGGATCGTAGCATTGAGCTTAAACGCTGGCGCTTATTTATCAGAATCATTTAGAGCCTCCATACTTGCAGTGGACAATGGCCAAATGGAAGCTTCATTATCCATGGGAATGACGTATTCACAGGCGTTAAGGAGAATTATTCTCCCGCAAAGTCTTCGTATATCTATTCCTACGTTATCAAACACATTTATCGTACTTATAAAAGATACCTCCTTGGTCTCGGTTATTACCGTTACGGAACTATTACAAATGTCGAGCTTAATCATTGCCAAAACATTCGAGCCACTTACCATCTATTTAATAGCTGCGGCTATCTATTGGGTATTAATAACCTTCTTCACAACTATTTTAGACAAATTAGAAGTTCGTACATCCAAATACTTGGTCCGATAAATACGAATGATAGGGGATGGCTATGAGTATCATTCAGGTTAATCAGTTGAAGAAAAGCTTTGGAACAAATGAAGTATTAAAAGGTATCGATTTGACGGTTGAGAAAAGTGAAGTAGTTGTCATTATGGGCCCTAGCGGTTCAGGAAAATCCACGTTATTGCGCTGTTTAAATTTCTTAGAGGAGCCAACGGAGGGTGTCATTCGCATTGGTGATTTCCAGGTAGATACCGGTGGCAAGTCAAATCGTAGACGTAAAAAAGAAATAAGAGAGCTACGAAAGAAAACTGGATTCGTCTTTCAATCATTCAATCTGTTTCCGCATAAAACAGCCATCGAAAATGTGATGGAGGGACCAATCATCATACATGGGACCAAGCTAGAAGAGGCAAGAATAGTAGCGAAGGCACTTCTTACAAAGGTAGGGCTAGGGGACAGATGTGATTACTACCCAGCGCAGTTGTCAGGCGGTCAGCAGCAAAGAGTAGCCATCGCACGCTCATTGGCATTAAACCCAATGGTCATGCTCTATGACGAGCCGACCTCTGCATTAGACCCAGAGCTTGTAAAAGAAGTGCTCCAGGTGATCAAGGACCTGGCGCGTGAAGGAATGACGATGATTATCGTGACTCATGAAATGAGCTTTGCCAAAGACGTAGCGGACCGTGTCATTTTCATGGACAAGGGTGTAATCGTGGAAGAGGGAACATCAGAGGAAATCTTTCTTCAACCGAAGGAAGAGAGGACTAGACAGTTTTTGTCGATCGTGGAGTAGTTTGGGTTTGTGTGCGTCCCTGTGTCACACACAATTCACTACAATTTAGAAGGTATGCCTGTGTCAGTAGCGTTTGGAGGCTGACACAGGTATTTTTGTTTGTATGTTTGTCCCTGTGTAAGACACAATTTACTACAATTCGTCGGGTTACCGTGTGTGTCCCTGTCAGGCACAATCCTTTACAATTCACCGTTTTCTACTTTAGTACTAGGCAATAAAAATGGAAAACGGTCTTGACTAAAGAAATATTCTTAATTACTATTAATATAATAATCAGAATATATTATTATTTCGTAATATTATGTCTAATTATAGCGAGTAGGAGGTCTACATGAAAAATACAGTAGTAGAAGAGAATGTTTTACTTAAAGAAGCGCTTGAGATTAAGGAGAATTTAATACAGTGGCGGAGACATCTTCACGTGAATCCTGAACTATCATTTGAAGAATATGAAACCTCCAAGTTTGTTTTAGAAAATTTAAAGGATCTTGGTTTTGAAATTCAAGCACCGGTTGCCAAAACTGGAATTGTGGCTCTTTTAAGAGGCACTGAGCCAGGTCCGACAGTTGCATTAAGGGCAGATATGGACGCTCTTCCTATACAGGATGAGAAGTCGGTTTCATACGCCTCGTCGGTTCCTGGAGTAGCCCATTTATGCGGACATGATGCCCATACTTCGATGCTGCTGGGAGCAGCTAAAATACTAAGCAAGCATAGACCGACAAAGGGAAATATCAAGTTGATATTTCAGCCAGCAGAGGAAGGGTTAGCAGGGGCCTTACATATGGTTCAGGAAGGGGTTCTTCAAAATCCCGATGTGGATGTTATTGCCGGTTTGCATGTACATCCTACAGCACATACAGGGTTTATAACGGTTGCGAAAGATGTCGCAATGGCATGTGCGGATTCTTTTGATATCGAAGTGATCGGAGAGGGGGGACATGCGGCTCATCCACATATGTCTATTGACTCGATAACGGTGGCGGCGGAAGTAATCTCTTCCTTACAACAAATTGTGAGCCGGTCGATTGATCCTCTAAAGCCAGCTGTTTTGACAATAGGAAAAATTGAAGGTGGCTTTAAGCGAAATGTCATCGCACCGTCCGTTCGATTAGAAGGAACAGTTAGAGTGTTAGATCCTTCGTTGCGCGAGGTCATTTCCAAAAGAATGGAGCAATATATTAAAGGCGTTTGCGAAGGAATGGGGGCTACTTATAAGTTCGATTATCAATTTGGCTATCCTTCCGTGAAAAATGATAATCGATTGATTCCATTATTAGATGCAGTCTCTGAAAAAATATTGGGAGCCAATACTTTATCGATTATTAATCCGAGCATGGGAGGAGAGGATTTTGCTTACTATGCTGAAAAGGTGCCTGGGATCTTCTTCAGATTAGGTACTTACAATGAAACGAAGGATTGTATCTATCCCAATCACCATCCGAAATTCGATATTGATGAAGATGCGCTGCCGTATGGCTCGGCTTTATTGGCCCAGTTTGCTCTTGATTACATAGAGAGTAATACGAACGAATAATAAGTATAGGTTCAATGAAATTATATATAAAGGGGAAATGAGTATGAGGAAATGGGTAGGATTAGCAAGTTCTGTACTTTTGACAGTAGGATTGCTGGTAGCTTGTAGTGGAGATGATTCTTCTACTTCTACAACCAAAAAAGAGGACGACAGGACATTGACAATTGCGATGGGAACGGACATGGTAACATTTGACGTTCATAACCATGTTAATACTTCTACAGAAGCAATTCACGTTAATATGTTTAACTATTTGTTTAAACGAGACAATGAAACTGGTGAGATTTTACCAGACTTAGCAGAGGGGTACGAAAAAATAGACGATAAGACGTGGGAAGTGAAACTAAAAGAAGGAGTTAAGTTCCATAACGGCGAGGCATTAGATTCGGAGGATGTTAAATTCTCACTGGAACGTGTTGCGCATGATTCCACACTGCTTGATCACATTAACTATAACTCTATTAAAGAGGTACAAGTTGTGGATGAGTTAACGTTACGTATCATTACAAATGAGCCAGACCCGGCTTTATTAAATAGAATTTCAAGGATTGCTTCTAGTATCCTTCCTTCTGAATATATTGAAGAAAACGGAATGGATCACTTCTTGGAAAATCCAGTTGGGACAGGACCATTTAAATTTTCTAAGTGGGTACGTGACGATCGTATCGTGCTAGAAGTCTATGATGATTATTTTGATGGTAAAAATGAAGAATGGGATGAGGTAGTGTTCCGTGTCATTCCAGAAAACTCTACACGTGTTTCTGAGCTGCTAACAGGTGGAGTTGATATTGCGACAAACATGCCACCAAGTGAGTGGAAGCGTATTGATGACAACGATGGAACGCATTTATCGCAAGGTACCTCTAACCGAACTATGATGATATTTGTCCGTTCAACAGAAGGATATCCAACCTCTGATCCTAGAGTTAGAAAAGCTTTGGACTTGGCTATTGATAACAAGGCAATAACGGATAACCTGTTAAATGGAGCAGGTATACCAACAATTACTCGTGTCGCACCAGGAAACTTTGGTTTTGCAGAGGATCTTTATGACACGTATAACTATGACGTGGAAGAAGCAAAGAAATTATTGGCTGAAGCAGGCTATCCAGATGGATTTGAGATGACATTCCATTCTCCAAAAGGGCGTTATTTACAAGATGCTGAAATAGCGGAGATGGTTGCTGGCATGTGGACTGCAATTGGAGTAAAAGCAAATGTTGAATTCATGGAGTGGAGCAGCTTCGTTGAACTTCGTAACTCAGGCAAAAACAAAGATGCTTATTTACTAGCTTTAGGTAACTCTATGTTTGATGCGGCAAATGCATTAGATTGGTATAACTACGAAAGATTCAAAGGTCAAATTGATTATCATAACGAAGAGGTAGAAGAATTATTGGCAGCAGCTGCTCAAAATATGGATCCAGAAGAAAGAGCAGAACAATATATTAAAGCACAGCATTTATTAGCTGAAGACACGGCTCATATTGTATTACACCAAGAATCTATTAACGTAGGGGTAAGTGATGCAATTGATTATACTCCGACAATGGATGAAATCATTTACGTGGATTCTATTAATAAAAAGTAAATACGGTGATCGGTAGGGAGAGCTTGCTCTTCCTTCCTTTACTATTAGGTAGAAAGTTTAGTAGGTTTGTTCAAGTTTATAGAAGATTGTAGCGGAAGGTGACGACTCCAGCGGGATGGGTGAGACAGATAAGACATCACAACCACGCGCGAAAGCGATGGGTGATGGCTTATC
>NZ_CALIED010000067.1:0-124409 GCF_938022135.1 uncultured Psychrobacillus sp. | reverse complement strand
AGCGATGGGTGATGGCTTATCGCTCACCCCGAGGAAAGCGTCCGGCTGGTGCGAACAATCAATTCTACTCTCTGATCTAAGATTTTTTTGCATCATAAATCAACCATAACCTTTAACATAGCCTTTTAGTTTAGTTAAATTGCTTGTCTTTATTTAACCCGAGGGGGCAAGAATAAATAATATATTTTAAAAAAACCTCACAAATGTGAGGTTAAATGTAATGACCTAGAGATATAATCCCTCTCATAGCTATATTAAGAACAAATATAGCAACAATCGGTGAAATATCAATCATACCTATTGGTGGGATAATCTTACGAAAGGGCTCTAAGTAGGGCTCACATATTCTCCCTAAAAATTGCCCTACCGCTGATTCTTTCACATTAGGTACCCATGACATAAAGATATAAATAATCAACGCAAATGAGTAAATTTGTACTAATTGTGCCAATAAAAATAAAATCAAATCCATTATAATAACTCCTCTATTAATCTAGATCGTTGTAGTAGTAATCCGATATTGAGCCCGCTACTTCTACCGAATCAGGGGCACATAAGAATATATCTGTTCCTATTCTTTGAATATCTCCACCTAAAGCATATACTGTTCCACTTAAAAAGTCGATTATTCTAATTCCTTGTTCCTTGTCAATACGTTGTAAATTAACTATAACTGCTTTTTTGTTCTTTAAATGCTCTGAAATGTCTTGTGCCTCAGCATAGACTCTCGGTTCAATTAAAATTACCTTTGAGGACTTTTGCATATTTTGAATACTGACAAGATTCGTAGCAGCAGTTTCCTTAGGAGCAGCATTAAATTTGCGTTCTTTAGGATATGATGATTTTACTGGCTGTTGTCGTACTTGTTCTGGTTCTACTGCACGATTTTGTGTTCTAGGTTGCTGAGGTGTTGTAGTATCTTCATCCTCTTCTAAATAGAAGAAGTTTTTTACCCAATTCTTCATACTCATTCATCCTCCTTGTCTTTGCCGACTAATGCTGTTCCTATTCGTATAAATGTAGCTCCCTCTTCAATAGCTATTTCGTAATCTCCGGACATACCCATGGATAGCTCCATACACGGGGCGTGTGGAAGTTGTTTTGCAGCAATTCTTAGTTGAAGCTCTTTTAAGCTACGGAAAACGTTTCGTATTAAAGCCTTATCTTCCGTATTCGGTGCCATTGTCATTAGACCGACTACACGTATATGTGAATAATCTTTAAGAGTGTCAATAAACAATTCAGCTTCTTCCATAGATAGACCATGCTTGGATTGTTCCTCAGAAACATTCACTTGAACAAAGCAATTTTTAACATTGTCTGCTCTTTTTTCAATTTCCTCGGCCAAGCTTTTACGATCTAAGGAGTGCAAATAATCTATCTCATTGATTACCGATTTTACTTTCCTAGTTTGCAATGAGCCTATGTAGTGCCATTTTACGTTAGCTGAAATAGCTTCTAATTTTCTTTTAAGTCCTTCAGGTCTGTTTTCTCCAAGATGCAATATTTCATTTTGAATAACTTCCTCCGTACGTTCTACTGAAACTTCCTTTGTAACAGCAATAAGTGTTACATCGTCAAAATTTCGATTAGAGCGTACACAGGCTTCTTCAATATGCTTTTGAATGTTAATTAAATTATTATGAACATTTGACATTTTAAACCAACTCTTCATCTAGTGTTTTGTTCATTGTATCAATGAAATGGCGTTTTATCAATAAAGAACAGTACCTATTCTCTGTTTTTAGCAACAATTATTACATCTTTTCCAATAACAGCTATATTTTGTACGCTAATTTTTTTCGTTTCCCTTTTTTTATTGAAAAATGTGGGGTATGCCCCATTAGTTTCTACAATAAAGGAAATGATATGACCTGTTTCTTTATCTATTTCTGCATCCACTATAAAGCCCAGTAATTGCCCTGAATTAGCCTCAATGACTTCTTTTTGTTGCGCATCTGAAAACTTCAACAGTTCCCCTCCTTTTTAATAGTATATTCATGAAAATAGAAAAAAACGCTTTTTCTGACGAGAAAAAGCGTTAAGGATTGTTATTTAGGATTTAACTGATTTTGAATAGTAGATAAAGCACTTTTCTCTAGTCTTGAGATTTGAGCCTGCGAGAGACCCAGGTCGGTAGCTATTTCGGTTTGTGTCGCACCAAAGTATATTCTTTTCGTTAATATTTTCTTTTGTCGCGAGTCTAAGTTTTGAAAACTCTCTTTTACCGTAAAATAAGTAACCCATTGATCTTCTGATACATCATTATCACATAATTGATCCATCATATAAATAGCATCTCCTCCATCACTGAAAATTGGTTCTTGAAGAGAGACAGGATCTTGAATTGCATCTAGCGATAGTAATATATCTTCTACTGGTATCTCAAGTATTTTAGACAAATCCTCTAATGTCGGTTCTTCCAAATGTTCGTTAATATATTGTTCCTTGGCTTTCATAGCCTTATAAGCAATATCTCTTAATGATCTAGAAACTCTTACAGAATGGTGGTCACGCAAATGTCTTTTTATCTCACCAATGATCATAGGCACTGCATATGTGGAAAAACGCACATTATGTTTTAAATCAAAATTTTCAATGGACTTTATAAGCCCTATGCAACCTACTTGGAATAAGTCATCTGCTTGCTCGCCTCTATAAGCGAAGCGCTGTACTAGACTTAAAACTAATCTTAAATTACCCATTACCAATTCATCTTTAACCGAATCTTCGCCAGCTTGTAAGCGAATAAATAATGCTTTCATTTCTTCGTGGGTTAGTAAAGGAAGCTTTGATGTGTCAATGCCGCATAATTCAACTTTTGTTCTCGTCATAGATCTTCCTCCGGACTTTTTAATAGTTCTTAGTCAGTTTATCCGCCGGTTAAAAGATTATTCGGAGCATAGCTATCCAATTTCACCCATTAGGCAATCGGTTCATTCAGTACTTCTTTTAAATCTAAAATTATTTTTTTCTCTAATCTTGAGATATAAGATTGGGAAATTCCAAGATGATCAGCTACCTCTTTTTGAGTCATTTCCTCTTGTCCGTTAAGCCCAAAACGACATTGCATAATATATTTCTCTCTATTTCCCAATAAATTTATCGCTTCAAAAACATGCTGACGTTCTAGCTTTTTTTCGACATCCTCTATTATTAGGTCTTCACTTGTACCCAGAATATCGGAAAGCAGTAATTCATTACCATCTGAATCAGAATTTAAAGGCTCATCAAATGAAACTTCTGATTTCATGCGGTTCGTTTTTCTCAAATGCATAAGAATTTCGTTTTCAATACATCTTGAAGCATAGGTTGCTAACTTAATGCCTTTATCTAAATTGAACGTCTCTACCGCTTTTATAAGTCCGATGGATCCAATACTAATTAAATCTTCTATGTTTGTATTCGTTTGATCGAACCTTCTAGCAATGTATACTACAAGTCTTAAATTTCTTTCGATTAACACATCTCTTGCGTACTCATCTCCATCCATGAAAGCTAGTAGCATTTCTCGTTCCTCATCTCTCGTCAATGGTTTTGGTAACGATTCACTTCCACCAATATAATGGACTCCTTTTCTTCTAAATGAGAGAATCCAATAATAAAATCGACGTAGCATATTTAATATCATTATTTAGCACTCCTTTTTTTCAAATGATAGTACGAGGAACTATGTAAGATACCGTCTGCCTCGTGTGGAAATTTGTCCTTACCTCTCGTTAGTACGATGTAACCTTTTGGTAAAGGTTGATCATTTACGACCCATTCATCGAATTTAATGCCAATTACCCATGACTTTTCCTTTTGAACGGTTGCAATTGGTATTAGACGAACCTTACTCGCATACTCTTTTGGAAGCATATCCAAACCTTTATAATGTGAGCTATCCCAGCTATTTATCACATCATAAAGAAGTTCTGGAAGAATGGGACGAAGAGCTTCTGCTGCTATAAAGTGTACAGGATCATTAGAAAGTGGTTCTGTACAGACGTTCCCAGAATCAATAAATAGTGTAAGTTCCTTTGTTTGATTGAATAATTTAATGCTAGAAGGATAAATAAGTTCTCTTTCCGATTGTGAAATATGCAGACTTAGTACGTGTTTCGTGAGGAGGTATAAACCACCAGTAGCAATTAATGCATAATTGATAATCATGAATGAATTACTCGCATTATGGTACATTGGGGCAATTGCTGTAAGTAGTCCACCAGCAAAGATGCTTGCTAGTAATGTTAATGAAATGGCTTTGACGATTTGTGTCCTTTTTTTCCAAAACGCTATTCCAATCATGAGAAAGAAAGTCAAAAATAGCGTAATGAAATGATTAGAAAAAACGACGGTTATCAATCCCGCAACAAATGCAGACAGAAGCAGGTATCTTTTTTTGTTTTCAATCCAACCAATTCTGTTTGCAAACGCTAAAACGGTATAGTTGAAAAAGGTGTTTGTTGCAATCATAACTTCTGCGTACATAGCTCTCCTCCTTTTGATAAAAGCTTAACATCCGATTTATAAGAAATTTGTCAAAGGAGCGTTCAAAAGTAAATTTTTTAAACGACAAAATTATAGAAAGAATTATGGTATGAGTTTTTTTCGTTACTAGTTGAATCGATTTCATAAACCTTTGATGAGACGAAGACTAAGAACAAAAAGATGAAAAATAATGAGACAATTATTGATTGGAGCTCCAGCGGGATGAGTGACAGGCAAATGGGAAATCGAGGAGGCAGTTCCTCAGCCTTCCTAAACAATAAAAAAAGACTATAGACATTTCAAATTTCTTTGAAAGTCTATAGCCTGAGCAATCGCTATTAACCAGATTACTTTTTATCTATTAACCTATTAGTTTCTGCGATTACGATTTCTTAAAAATGTTGGTATATCTAAAGCATCATCTTGGTGATTATGAGTTGGAGCAGGACGTTCCTGCTGATAAGAAGGCTGCGGTTGAGACTGTGGCTCTTCTTTTCTAGTTTCACGCTGTGTAGTAGCTGCTTGCTGAGCACGTGCAGTTCCAAAGCCTGTCCCTCTAGGTTGTTTTTGCATAATTACTTCTTCATTAAAACCGGTTGCAATTACTGTTACTACAATCTCATCTTTCAAGTTATCATTGATAACCGAACCAAAGATCATGTTAACTTCTTCATCTGAAGCAGATGCTACGATGTCTGCAGCTTCTTGTACTTCAAATAAGGAAAGATTTGAGCCACCAGTGATATTCATTAATACACCTGTCGCTCCATCAATCGAAGTTTCAAGTAACGGACTAGAAATAGCCTTTTTAGCTGCTTCTGCTGCTCGATTTTCTCCTGCAGAAATACCAATCCCCATTAGTGCTGCTCCTTTGTTAGACATAATTGTCTTAACATCAGCAAAGTCTAAGTTAATAAGACCAGGAACTGCGATTAAATCAGAGATACCTTGGACACCTTGACGAAGAACGTTATCAGCTTCTCTAAATGCTTCTAGCATTGGAGTATTTTTGTCTACAATCTCCAATAGGCGATCATTAGGAATAACAATTAGTGTATCAACGGCTTCCTTCATCATGCCAATCCCGCCTACAGCCTGTGTAGAGCGCTTGCGACCTTCAAAAGTAAATGGACGTGTTACTACTCCGACAGTCAAAGCACCTAAGTCACGAGCGATTTGAGCTATTACAGGAGCTGCTCCTGTACCAGTTCCGCCACCCATTCCCGCGGTTACGAAAACCATGTCTGCACCTCTTAGTGCTTCTTCTATTAATTCTTTACTTTCTTCAGCTGCTTTTTTACCTACCTCTGGGTTAGCTCCTGCTCCTAAACCACGAGTTAGTTTACCACCAATTTGAAGTTTTACTTCAGCTTTTGACATGTTAAGGGCTTGTGCATCTGTATTTACAGCGATAAAGTCTACCCCTTGGACGCCATGTTCAATCATACGATTTACTGCGTTATTTCCGCCGCCACCGACTCCAATAACTTTAATAATTGCTAATTGATCTTCGTTTGTTTCAAATTCTAACATGCTATTGCCTCCTATATTCTTTCAACTATGATAAAGTTTTCTCATTCAAAGAACTTGTCAAAAAGTTTCTTCGCCTTACTCATTGCACTCTCTTTGTTTTCATTGTTTGAATTTTTTTGTGGTTGTTTTTGTTTTTTAGTGCTTGCTACTACTTCATTGTGTGCCATTTGAGATAATGCATGGCTATTGCCAATTTTACCATAGAAAAGATCTTCTTTATAGGCATATCTTATAAGGCCAACAGCTGTTGTATATTGTGGTTCTCTAACGCCGATATAATCTGGTGTGTACAGTCGAACACGCGATTGTAATATGTGTCTCGCCAATTGTCCGATACCCTCAAGTTTAGCAACTCCACCTGTGATTACTACTCCACCTGGGAGATCTTGTAATCCCATACGGTAAAATTCCTCAAGAATTAACTCAAATAGTTCTTCTAGACGTACGCCAATAATCTCTGCTATATATCGTTGAGAATATTGCTCTTTCATATCAGCACCAATTACTGGTACTTCGAATAACTCATCATCCGACGCATCATCGTAAAAGGCATGTCCATATTTTAATTTTATCATTTCTGCTTGTTCTGTAGGGGTTTTTAAAACGATAGATAAATCTTTAGTGATATGGTCCCCACCTACAGGAATAACAGCAGTATTGACTAAATGACCTTCTCTGAATATTGCTATGGTTGTAGAGCCTCCACCAATATCAATATAGGCAGTACCATGATTTTTTTCATCCTCAGTTAAGGCAAAATGTCCTGCTGCCAATGGTTGAAGATAAATCTCTCTAATTTGAAGGCCTGCTCTTTCCACACATCGTAACACGTTATGTAAAATCGTTTTGGATGTCGTCATCATTAAACCGTCTAATTCTAGACGAGTTCCAATCATTCCGCGAGGATCTTTTATCTCTTCTAAATGATCCACGATAAATTGTTTGGGAGCAATGTTAATTAGCTCTCTTTCAGGAGGAATAGACATTACTTGAGCAGACTCTAATACGCGGTCCAAGTCTGCGTCTGTTATTTCTCTGTCCTCTCGATTGACAGCGACAACACCTTTAACGTTTTGTATATTCGCTAAATTAGCGGGTATACCTAACACTATTTCATGTATAGACATTCCTATCATTCTTTCAGCCTCACCAACGGCTTTTTTAATCGATTGAACAGTTGCATCTATATCAACAATGGTGCCTTTTCTAATACCGTTTGATTTAACATTTCCTACTCCTATTACATGCAGCGAGTCATCACTCATTTCACCTATTAATACTTTAATGGAAGACGACCCAATATCTAATGATACGTACATTTCTGATTGATTCACCCGTGGCACCTCCTAATAACTCTTTATTTATTATTCTATTGTAAAAAACCTATAAAGTCTAAAATTTTCTAAAGAAATAGTAAATTATAGCACAAAACATTATCTTTTTGTTCTCTCAGGCCATTTTGTTAATATTATTCGACGAATCACAGCTATATTTTGAAAGAGTCGAACACCGAAAGCAAAGATGGCCGCTAGATATAAATCTACCCCTAAATGGACCCCCAGAAAGGCAAGACCAGCAGCTAAAGCAATATTAAAGAAGAAACCGGAAACAAATACTTTATCATCGTAAACTTGTTGAAGTTGTGCCCTAATTCCTCCAAACAAAGTATCTAGTGCAGCTAAAACAGCAATGGATAAATAGCTTTCATAAACCTCTGGAATTTGAATATCAGTCATTAAGCCAAGTGATATTCCAAGTATTAATCCTAAAAACGGCAACCACATAACTATTCTCCCCCTGGCACTTCTTGTAAAAATTCCATATTTACTGATTGATCAAAGGCTTGTATTGTAACCTCATCTTCCGGTTCACCTATAGTTAGTCTTAGATTATCAATGTAAAAATTATCTCCGATAGGAGATGCTTGTAGCTGGTTATACATTTTCTTAGCGTCTTCTAATGTTAAGGTGCCAATTTTAATAGTGAAGGGGGCCTTTTTTATTGTCAGGTTATTAACCGTCGTCCTGCCGTTTACATCCCGTATAGCAGAGGAATATACAATCCTTTTGCCATCCACTTCTACTGCCTCCGCTTTAAAGCGATTAATCTCATTAATTAATCGAATTAATAAATCAGGAGATATTTCTTCTATTTGCTCCCCCACCATCATACTCTCTAAAGAGGGTTCAATTGTTATGGTTAGTCCTGGACCTTTAAAATCAGCTATACCAATATCCTGTTTTAATTGTTTAACGGTTTCATTTAAAGCTATTTCAGGGCTTTCATTGACCATATTGTCATACTTGCCAACTGTCTCCTCTAACAGGCGCACTTCCGACAACAATTCGGAATGCAGCTGTGTTTCCGTGGCAAGCTCTTGGCGAATCTCCCATACATCACGCGTATCGCGAGTTTCTGGTTGTTTTACTGTATTGTATTGAATGGCAATCATGAAACCAACGATCAACAAAATTATAGTAAACCGAATATAGACGGTTTTTTTCATGTATTCGGCCCTCCTTTGCCTTTGTTAATTTTGGTCCCCACGCAAGGCAGGCATCATGATGTTACTCTTTTCTTCAACGGTGACTACGATATTATCGTTTGTTAGCTGATCTACAATACCGCCACCTAAGTTAACAGATGCTAGTAATACCTTGGGATCACCTACGGCTTCAACTGTGAAAGGCGCGGGAAAAGCTCGTCCATCGACGGTTATCACTGGGCCAGTACACGATATGTAAGATTGAGCATGAAGCCTTTGTCCATTAATAGTAATTGCTTCTGCTCCTGATATTTTTAGCTCATTTATCACTTTAAATACATGACTTTCGTGAACAATGTAATCATTTGGGTTTTCCTGAGAAGGATTATACTCACCATCCTGCAAAGCTATTGAAATGCCTTTCCCCTCAGATGGAATGTCTCCCATTAGTAACCGAAGCATTTCAGCCTCCTTTACTAACTCTTCCACGCTTTCTTCGCTATCCACAAATGACTTTTCAAAAACTCTAATAGCCTGTTGTTTTTTATTTATCTCTTCTGTTAATTCCTTATTCATTTCCTTCTGTTCTATTAGCTGCTCTCTGTACTTTTGTATTTCCAACGAATAGCTATCATTACCCTCTATTTCTTTATCTGCAGATGCCATGCTATAGGAATAAGCTAAAATGAACCCTAACACTAAACTAACCAGCGAGATAAGAATACGTCCACGAAAAGGAACATTAAGACGACTCCTCTTCTTCATCCTCAATGGCCTCCTCACCCTCAGTTTCATTTAAAACCTTTTGAAAGGGTTCAAAATATGACCCTACCTCCATATCGATTACTCCTTTTTGATCTGGGTTTATTTGTGAAATAATCGACGGATAATAATTCATTTTACTTGAAAATGACGGGATTAGAGCTTGTACCTCATTACCATCATTCATAAAAACTTGAATAGAGTATATATCATTCTCTGTAGGGACGTAGTTTATTTGAGAGATAGTTAATAACACTTCACTATTCAACTTTTTAAGTTCTTTTATAAGACGTAATCGAATTTTTTCATCTTCAAAATCTGCGATGATTGGCCCTTCGACAGGAACAATCTCATCTTCTGGAATTATGGTCTTACCATTTTCCAAAATTATTTGAAGTGCATTTTCCTTTTCTACATATCCAACTTGTTTAAATTCTTTAACTTCGATATGAACACTGGATAGCCATTTTCTTTTAACTTGAACTGATTCTACCCAATCACTTTTCTCCAATGAATTTTCTATGTCTTTTTCCTTAAAGCTCCACATGGAATCTCCAATTTTTAGACCACTTTGTTCAATGTAATGATTCACGGAGAAAAGCTTAGCCCCATCTAGCTCTATTTTTTGTACCTGACTATAAGACGATTGAAAATAAAGCAAGACCAATAGAGTAAAGACAAAGAGAAAAAGTAGAATGGAAAATTTTTTGTTTGTTCTACGTCTTCTTTTTTCTTTTAAGGTAGGTATTCGATCTTCGATATCGATGACTTTTTCCATTCTACCGCCTCCCTTCTGTACTAGATGTATTAGCCAAGTTTAAAATGATTCCGATAATCCCCCAGGTCATTACTAAGGATGACCCGCCATAGCTGATAAATGGTAAAGTTACCCCTGTGACAGGTAACAAGCCAGTTACTACTCCCATATTTAAAAACGTTTGTACAACAAGTAAGGAGGTTAAGGCTACTATCATTAATTGGGCCTCTCTTGTCTTCGCACGGGAAGCCATCATATAGCTAGTAGTGAAAAAAACAACAAAGGCAGAGATTACAACTATCCCACCGATAAATCCCGTTTCCTCCAATAAAATGGAGAAGATAAAATCATTCTGTGGCTCTGGCAAATATAAAAACTTTTGGCGACTATTTCCGTAGCCGAAACCGAATAGACCAGCTGGACCAATGGCTAATAGTGATTGAATTGCTTGGAATCCAGAACCTAAAGGGTCTTTCCAAGGGTCCAAGAAAGCTTGGATCCTAACTAACCTATACGGAGCAGAAATGATTAGTGCTGCTAAACCTATTACCCCAGATAATCCAATGGCGAAAAAAAACTTTAAAGGAAGTCCTGCAGCAAATAACAGCATAAATACTGCTACAACTAATACAAAAGCAGATCCAAAATCTGGTTGAACCATTATTAAGCCTATTGGCAGCAAGAGTAGAAGTGCGCTACGCATATATAGTTTACCTTTGTTTTTTGGTTCCTTTGCTAAAGCTAAAGCCAACACGCCTAACACAGCAATTTTAGACAGCTCTGCAGGCTGAAAGTTGGTAAAACCAAGAGATATCCAACTCTGTGAACCATTCCGTACGACACCGATACCAGGAATCAATACCCCTATAAGCAATACCACCGATATGATATATAAAACGTGCCAAAATGTGGGAAGGCGGAGAAATGATTTATTTTGTATAAAAAATGCTCCTGCCACCCCAACTATTAAATACAAGCTCTGTTTCAAAGCGAAAGGCGTTTGCCCTTGATAATGAACCTCGCTCCAATACGATCCGGCTGAATGCACAAACAAAATCCCAATAATTGATAAAAATAATACAGACGATAAGAATAGTAACTTACGTTTATCTTTCGATTATTTCATCCTTTCAATTATTCGTTAAAGATTCAACAACCTTGATGAATTCATCCCCTCGAATTTCAAAGCTCTCATATTGATCCCAGCTTGCACAAGCGGGAGAAAGAAGAATAATGTCTCCTTTTTCTGATACCTCCACAGCTAAACGGGTGGCTTCCTCTAAATTAGAGACTCTTTTCACGAAGGGTATATGGTTCTCTTCTCCAAATTTCTGAAGTCTTTCCGCTGTTTCACCATAGTGTACAAGTGCTCTCACATTAGGTAAATAAGGAATAAGCTGATCAAACGAATGTCCTCGATCGACTCCACCCGCTATCCACACGACAGGCTCAGTAAACCCTTCTAACGCACTTTTGGTAGCCAGCGTATTCGTAGCTTTAGAATCATTGTAGAACTTACGTCCATCTGACTCTAACACAAACTGAGTGCGATGCCTTACACCTTGGAAGGTTTGTAATACAAATTTAATACTCTCTAACGAGCAGTCTGACAAAATAGCTACAGCAGTTGCAGCTAATACATTTTCCAAGTTATGCTTACCTCGTAGTGCAATAAGGGAGCGTTCAAAAAGTTGTTCACCATTCCAATATACAAATTGATCGTCGGCACTTATACCATTAGCTGTCTTTTTGCTAACATAAAAAGGAACCTTTTGTGCTTGGCTTTTATCAGCATAATCTTGAACTAACTGTTGCTCTGCATTATAGACAAACCAATCATTTTCATCCTGCATTTTGGTAATATTAAATTTTGCGTCTGTATATTCTTGATAATCTTTATGATAGTCCAAGTGAGCCTCATATAAATTCATTAAAACTGAAATTTTAGGTTTTAATTGTTCAGTTCCCATCAACTGAAAGGAGGACAACTCCATAACAATTGTATTGTCTGCAGTCGCCTTTTCTGCGACCCCAGAGGCAACAGTTCCTATATTACCCGCAATCAATGGTTGCTTAGAAGCATGATTCAACATTTCGTATATAAGAGTCGTTGTAGTAGTTTTACCATTTGACCCCGTAATTCCAATCATGGGAGCATCACTAATACGATACGCAAGCTCTACTTCTGTCCATACAGGAATACCTCTTTTAATAGCTTCTGCAACTACACTATTCGTATAAGGAATTCCAGGATTTTTTACGATTAGATTAAACCCTTCATCCAGCAAGTCTTCTGGATGACTACCGCAAATGACTGTCAATCCTTTGGTCAAAAGATATTGAGCATTTTCATTTTGCTCAAATGGCTTGGAATCATTAACTGTGACAAATGCTCCTAAGTCATGCAAGAGCTCAGCAGCAACTGTACCGCTTTTGGCTAAGCCTAAAACAAGTATTTTTTTATGATATACAAAAGGTAGCTGTTTCAATTTACATAACCTCCATAATCACTACAAACATTGCTGCCGCAAAGTTAATAGCCCAAAATACGGTGACAACTTTACGTTCACTCCAGCCAGAAAGTTCAAAATGATGGTGAATCGGACTCATTTTAAATATTCTCTTACCAGTAGTTTTGAAGCTAATGACCTGTAATATAACCGATAATGTTTCTATTACAAAGATAATCCCAACGATCAATAGAAGCACTTCTTGTTGAACAAGAATTGAAACCATAGCTAGTGCTCCACCTAAAGCTAGTGATCCAGTGTCTCCCATAAAAACTTGAGCGGGATTTTTATTGAACAATAGAAAACCTAACAAGGCTCCAGCAACACTAAAGGCAAAAATTGCAATATCCGTTTGTTCGTATATTAAAGCAAGCACTCCAAAAGTAGCGAAGGATACTGATGCTGTACCAGATACAAGACCATCTAACCCATCTGATAGGTTTACTGCATTGGAGAAGCCAACTAGCCAAAACACTAAAAAGGCAACATAGAACTGACCTAGAGAAAGCGTAATATCAGTCCATGGAATGGAAATTGAAGTATCAAATGGACCTAGCTTTAACAAGAAAAAGGCAATAATCGCAATAATTATTTGTCCGATTAGTTTTTGTAGAGAAGTTAAACCTAAATTTCTCTTTAAAACTACTTTTATAAAATCATCCAAGAACCCAATTAACCCAAAGCCCACTAATACTAACAACAATACGATTGACTGTGTCGTAAGCTTGTCAAATATAAACGAAATAGCAAGTGTTGTCACAATGATTGAGGTTAAAAATATTAAACCACCCATGGTAGGTGTTCCAGCTTTTTTCTGATGGGATTCTGGCCCCTCTTCTCTTATACTTTGCCCAAATTTCATCCTTCTTAAATAGGGGATAATAATCGGGGCAAGTATAACAGATACTAAAAAACTAGCAATAAGTGTAATTAACGTTGTAGACAATGTCATAAAAAAATCTCCTTAAATACGCACAACTAATCATGAATGTACTATAGTTATTTTTATTTTGTGTAAACATGTATAGTCCCATCTAACGGAATAAGACTGTTTTCTTTCGGTAATTGAGTTAAGATTTCATCTCCATCGCCGTGCCAAACAATTTGAAACGGATACATGTACGATGTAATTTCTTTTCTTTTAGTTCCTACAAGATTTGGGACGCGGACAGTTTGAACATCTCCCCATCTATAATCTTTCTCTAATTGTTTACCTCCACCGGTAACCTCAAGTGAATCTTCAATAATTTGACCTACTATTGGTGCGGCAATTACTCCACCAAACTGAGTACTATGCTTTGGATTATCAATTGCTACATATACTATAAGTTCTGGTTTATCCGCAGGAGCAAAGCCGATGAAAGAAACAATGTACTCTCCATCCATATATCGGCCGTTCTGAACCTTTTGTGCAGTCCCAGTTTTTCCACCTATCCGTAATTGGTCTCTATAGGCGTTTCTACCGGAACCATGAGCAACCACGTGTTCAAGTGCCTCACGTACTTTTTGAGAAGTTGCTTCTGATACTACTTGCGTTTTCATTTCTGGTTCTGCTGTAGATAGAATTTTATTTGTTTCTCCATCCACAATGTTCTTAACAATATAAGGCTTATACAAATAGCCGCCGTTAATAGCCGCTGCTACTGCTTGAACTTGTTGAATCGGTGTGACAGAAATACCTTGGCCAAATGAAGTGGTTGCATGTTCAACTGGCCCATAAGCATCTTTACTAAATAGAATGCCCGAAGATTCTCCAGCCATTCCAGAACCTGTGGATTGACCAAATCCAAACTTCTTTATGTACTCTGAAAGCTTGTCAGGTCCAACTCTCCTGCCTAATTCTATAAATCCCGGGTTACAGGAATTTTCTACAACTTCCAGAAACGTTTGGCTACCATGCCCTTGTCGTTTCCAGCATCGCAGTCTTGCTCCTTCTACAATTGTGTAACCAGCATCATGAAAATGGTCATTATCTAAGTTAACAACATTTTCTTCGAGTGCTGCGCTAAGCGTAATAATTTTAAACGTGGATCCAGGTTCGAATGTCATCCAAACTGGTAAGTTACGATTGTAAATAGTAGAATCAACTTCTTGATAAGAAGAAGGGTCAAAATTTGGAGCCGAAGCTAGTGCTAGTATCTCTCCATTATTAGGATTCATTACGATTGCAATGCCTTGCGTTGCCTCATATTTATCCATTGCTTGTGACAATTCTCTCTCTACTACGGATTGAATTTTCATATCGATTGTTAATTGGACATGGTTACCATTTTGTCCATTTTTCCAACTGTCATCCACATGTGGAAGTGGAATGCCTTTAGCATCAGTAAACATTCGAATGGCTGATTCTTTGCCCTTCAAGACAGAATCGTATTGATATTCGATTCCAGCAAGCCCCTGGGCATCATATCCGGTAAAGCCTAACAATCTCGAAAGCATTTTACCATGCGGGTAATCTCTGACATAGTCAATACCAGCATACAGACCCTTTACATTTTTATCTTGAATCTGCATAGCTAAGTCAGACGTAATGTTCTTCCCTGCTGGAGCAATTTTAACAAGATAAGCTCTCTTGTTAATCTGTTCGTATAGCTTACTCTCTTCCACTTCTAACAATGGTGCAATTTCTTTTGCAACCTTCTCTGGTTCTTTATTTTGGGAAGGCATATAGAAAAGGGTAGGAGATAGTCTGTTACCAACTATTACCTCCCCATTTCGATCAAGAATATTGCCCCTTTCAGAAGCATAAGGCAGCTCTCGGTCCCAGCTTTCCTTAGCTTTAGTAGTCAATTCACTGAACTGAAAAAACTGAAGCTGAATAAGCTTTCCCGCTACCGCCAGAAACAACAGCAGCGTAATAACCCATATCATCCGTAGCCGAATAACTTGTTTAAGTTTAGATATTACGTTTTCTCCTTTATGTCCGTTTTAGATAGCTTATGAGAAAACGTCCTTAACTATTCTAGCACTCTTCTAGTCTTGCGGTAGTTCTTCCAATTCTTCTTCCTCTACGCTGTTTTCAGCAATTTCCTTTGGACTCGACAATTGAACTACAATCGGTGAATCACTAGTCACCACTGAGCCAGCTGTTAAACTTTGCTTCGACACAAAGCCATCTCCTATTATTTCTATTGGCAACCCAGAAAGTGACTTATAAATCATAAGATTTCTTTTTGACCATCCTGCAAAGTTCGGAAGTACTATTTCCCCACTCCCTTTTATAAAAGCAGTTCCTTGAGAAATAACAGAGGTGCCTGCCTTAGGATATTGCTCTAACACCTGATCCAACTGTCCAATTATAACAGTTTTTAATCCTTGAGTTTCTAACGCCATTTGGCTGTCTAACACATTTTTACCAATTAAATCAGGCATTTTTATCGGTTTAGATAATTCAAGGTTTTCTGGTTCTATATTTAAATATTTCAAGCTATTTTCAGTGACAGAATTAAATATTTCAGATACTGGCTGAGAACCAACCTCTGTATCTTTTATCTTCGGTTTCTGAACAGCAACATACACGATTAATTGAGGATCCTCTACAGGAGCCATCCCTAAAAAGGAATAGAGGAATAGCTGTCTTCCCCAAAAGTAGCTTCCATCCCCTTTTGGAATTTGAGCAGTACCAGTCTTCCCTGCAGAAGTATATCCATTCAATTTAAAGCGTTGGGCCGTCCCATGCTCCGATGTAACAGTGCTTGCCAGAATTTCCTTTACCTGATTAGCAGTGCTTGCTGAAATAGGAGATTTCTTTTCTACTGGTTCATTGTCATCGACAATCTCTCCTGTATTAGGATTAACAATTTTATCAATAACATAAGGCTGGTACATAGTTCCTTCATTTGCAATAGCAGTCATTCCTTGGACTAATTGAATAGGTGTGACCGTTACCCCTTGCCCATAAGTCGTAGTAACTCTGTTAATAGGATATCTATCATTTACGATACCACTTGCCTCATTTGGAAGGTCTATACCAGTGGGCTGCCCAAAACCAAAACGACGAATATATTCTATAAAGGTTTCGTCACCTATTTTATTTAGTAAAAAGGCCATGGAAACGTTAGAAGATCTTTGGAATCCTTCTAGGTAAGAAATAGTTCCCCAACCAACTACATTATGATCTCTTATGGTACGATCATACACTTTGTAGGAGCCCGATTTAAATTGATCATTTGGATTCCAAACACCCTCTTCAATAGCAGATGCTAAAGTAAAGATTTTCATCGTAGAACCCGGTTCTATCGTTTGCTCAATGGCTTCATTCAACCAATTGGTCGAAAGTCCTTCTCTCGTATTCGGTTCGAATGTCGGTCGTTGAGCCATTGCTAATATCTCACCTGTTTTAGCATTTGCAACAATGGCTGTCATTTTTTCAGGATTATACTTTTCTTCTGCTTTATTCATAGCATCTTCTAAAAAGTTTTCTATTGTTTTGTCGAGCGTCAAGTGAATGTCATAGCCATCTTGTGCTTCTGTGACCATCTTGCTTGCATTAGGAAGTAAAAAGCCTTTTGTATCGCTATGATATTCCACTTTACCTGGCACTCCAGTAAGCTTTTTATCATAAATGTACTCCAGTCCCATTTTCCCCACTGCAATGGCTTCCCCATCCTTGTTCTCTTCCTTGAGAGCAAATCCTATTAAATGAGATGCAAATGTCCCATTAGGATATAACCTTTTTAAATCTTGGCTAAACTGAATTCCAAGAAGTTCTAAACTCTTAATCTCTAACATTTTTTTATGACTAATATCTCTTCCAGCTTTGCCAAACTCGACTTGATACTTGTCCTTTTCAATACCTTTATTTAATATCTCTAGAATCTCTTGCTCTGACATATCAATATATTCTGCAAGTATTCTAGCAGTATCCTCTGGATCCACAACATGTCGAGGGACTTTACTATTACCTGAAACCTCTGCTCTCGTAATTGCAATCATCTTATAGCTTAAGGTATCTTCTGCAATTACCTCGCCATTACGATCTACAATATTGCCTCGATTTGCTGGTATTTCTTGAACACGTCCATACTTATCGTCTGCTTTTGAAGCTAAAACTTCCCCTTCTGCTGTACCTGTAACCTGAATAAATACAAAGCGGCTTAGCAATACAAAAAAGAGCCCTCCATAAAGTAAAAACATTAGAAAGGCTCCCCATTGAAAACGAAATTTTTTATTCATTGTCCTGGTACTACCTTTACGTTTTGCTCATTTAGTTTCAAGCCGAGTTCCTCTGCCTTTTTCCAAATTCGATCATAGGTAGATAATTCACGTACTTGTATGGACAAGTCAGTATTTTCTTTTGAAGTAGTATCTATTTGTTGTTCAAGTAAAGAAATCTCTTTCGTAGTTGCTCTAACGTCTGTTTGAGTTTGAACAATCATTAACGAAAGCACAGTTACAACGATCAATAATCCTACAAATAAAAACTTTTCACCTTTAGATAGTATTTTACTCTTTATTTTTGCCGGCTTCTTTGGCTGTGGTGGTTGCTCTGGAAAAGAAGGCCTAGCTATGTATGTCTCTGACTGATAGTTACGTAAAGCCATTTAAACACTTCCCTTTTCGATTAGTTTTTCCACAATGCGCAGCTTGGCAGATCTTGAACGGTTATTTACTTCTAGCTCTTCTTTCGAAGGTAAGATTGGCTTCCTAGTTATTAACTTCAGCATAGGTTCCATTCCAGCCGGGATAACTGGTAAGTTTGGCGGCAACTCTGGTAATGAGGACGCCTCCTTAAAAATAGTCTTTGTCAGCCTATCTTCTAAAGAATGGAAAGTAATAACGCTAACTCGTCCCCCCACCTTTATAAGCTGTATTGCATCTTCGAGTGAATCCTCAGCTGCTCCCAGCTCATCGTTTACTGCTATTCGGACAGCTTGAAAAATACGCTTGGCTGGATGCCCGCCTGTCCTTCTTGCTGCAGCCGGAATTCCTGCTTTGATTAACTCAACTAACTGGAAAGTAGTTTCGATAGGTGCAGTTTCCCTTGCCTGCTCTATTTTCCTTGCAATCTGCTTGGAAAATTTCTCTTCTCCATAACGGAAAAAGATTTTCACTAACTTTTCATAAGGCCATTCATTGATAACATGGAAAGCTGTTAATTCACTTGTTTGATCCATCCGCATATCAAGAGGAGCATCGTAGTTATAGCTAAAACCACGTTCAGGGGTATCTAGCTGAGGCGAGGAAACGCCTAAGTCATATAAAATCCCATCAACCTTTTCAATCCCTAAATCATTTAAGGATTTTTTTAAATATCGAAAATTGGAGTGAACAAAAGTGACTTGGTCCAAGTAAGGAGCTAACTTTACTTTTGCATTTTCGATAGCTGTCATATCCTGATCGAAGCAGATTAACCTACCATTTTCATTAAGCTGTTTGATTAAGTATTCGCTGTGACCGGCACCACCTAGTGTGCAGTCAACATAAATTCCATCGGGACGAATAGCTAGCCCATCTACCGTCTCGTGGAGTAGTACTGTTGTATGATGAAACAAGCTCTTCCCTCCATTTCTTATATATCAAAGCCGATCATATTCTCCGCAATGTCGTTAAATGAATCCTCAGAGTCTTCAAAGTATGTTTCCCAGGCTTCCTTCGCCCATATTTCCAGACGGTTGGACACCCCAAGAACAATACACTCCTTGTCCATTTTTGCATATGCTCTAAGATTACTTGGTATATTGATTCGGCCTTGCTTATCAATTTCTACTTCTGTAGCACCAGAAAAGAAAAAACGAGTAAATGCTCGTGCATCTTTTTTAGTTACAGGTAGTTCTTTTAATTTTTCTTCGAGCTTTCGCCATTCATTCATAGGATAACCAAATAAGCAATTATCAAGACCACGAGTTAAAACAAAACAATCCTCCAAATGCTCTCTAAATTTAGAAGGTATGATTATTCTCCCTTTAGGATCGACGTTATGCTGGTATTCGCCCATGAACATGCTACTCACCCCACTTTATGTCAATAACATACCACATCCCCCCACTTTCCTCCACAATTTTTTCGTAAATTAGTGGAGAAAATTTGAAAATGCGTAATTAGTACTTGTTAAAACACATTTAGAGCAAATATGACAAGGGTTTAGGAGAAAAAAGAGCTACCCATTATTCTGAAGCTTAAACCTATATTTCATTAAATTTGTATTAAATTTAACTAACAATCGATGTAATAGATAAACAACATTTAATATTTCTAAAGAAGAGAAAATTAACAAAAAAACAAATACATCTTAAAATCTCTTGTTTTTCGATTTTTAATATGATTTTACAAGTCATAATTTACATCCAATAGATTATAAAAAATGACTTAATTATTTCCCTTTCATCAAATTCAATACAAATAATGCTTCTCTTATTAGAAACGAAAAACTCCTCTCACATTAAGGGAGAGGAGCAAGATACATTATATAGACACTACATGATGCTTACCATTAAATTCATATGGAACCTGAAGTAATTCTACAAGGAGGTCCTGTCCTTTTTCATTTAGTAATTGAATAGGAGAGTAAGTTCTTTCCTGTAGACCACCATTAGGCATAAGCTGAATGATTAATTGGTCATAACGATAAATAGAAGAATCTAGCTTGGTTAAAATAGTATCCTCTACTGCATTCTCAATGAAGGTAAGCTGCTTCGTATGAAAATCCAAGTTTTTTTCTACTAAAGATGTAAGCTTAATATCATTTCGTTTTAGTAATTGATCAAGTTCTTCATACTTACTTGCTAAATCATCTTTAATTGACTGGATGAACAAGGAGACATCCTTATTTTGATTTTCCTCAATCATCCTAGCTTTTGAAAGCTCGACCTCTCCACTCCAAACATCAGGAATCGAGAATTCCAGCTTATCTAGTAGCGATTGCACCTTAGGAGTGACTAAAGATATGCTAAGTCGCGGCGTGATAACCGGCATTTTCATATTAAATAATTGGAAGGCATCTTTTAATGTAGCCCAATAAGCTATCTCGCCTGGGCCACCAATAAAACTTAATACCGGAAAAACCATTTCTTGCATTAATGGTCGTGTAACAACGTTATTACTAAGTTTCTCAGGTTGATCTTTAGCAATCGCAATAAGCTCTTCTTTGGTGAAAGATATTCCCTTAGCTTCATGCACAAAAGAATTGCTCTCTCTTTCTAGAAGAAAACGTTCGCCATCCTCTACATAAAACAAATTAGCAGCTGTTTCTTTCGCTTGAATTGGAGACCCATACCCTAGTTGGTCAAGCTGTTGTTCCTTTTGGAATACTAAACTTGCCAAATCCGAGGACTGTTCAATCATTTGAACAAAATAGTCAGATTCCAACTGGCGAAGAGGCTGATAGGCTGCATCAACCATAAGCAGTCCTTCTTCGTAAAATAATTCGTTCATAATTGCCGAAAAAAACGTAGTGAAGTTGGAATGTTCCTCTACAAAATGAGTGAACTTTGAGTATAATTTTTTCGTATGGGATGTTTCAGGCAAGCTTTTGAAAATCTCTTCTAAATAGGCTAGCATCGTTTCTTTCGTAAATGTTGTCTCTGAAGCAATTTTCTTTAACTTCGATCTTTCGGGGAAAACGAGTTTTTGGAGCTTTCTGCTTTTCTCTATGTAAACATGGTTGATTTCATCGATATCATGATCTTCACCTGCTATCCAAAATACAGGAATTACCGGTATACCTTGTATTTCTCTTTGACGTTTCGCAAGAACGATCACTGAAATGGCTTTATGGATGGAATACATAGGACCGGTCAATATGCCTGCCTGCTGTCCACCAATTACAACCACGCCGTTATCTTTTAATTCCTCTATATGTTTTCTACTTTTCTCAGAAATACCAAACTGGTCCATATAGCTAGTAATAACGCCAGCCAGCTCAACTCTTTTATGTTTTGAGTAATCGGTCTCTTGAAGTCTTTTATTTAAATCCTCTTGGTTCCATTCATAATGAAAAAAAGAGGAAAGACTTGCAGAGTCCTCTAAATATGCTTTATAGAATGGGGAAACAAATGGTTGTGTGTATTGCTCTAATCGCACGATTTTCCACCTCTTTAATATAATCCTTTTAGAGTATATCATTTCATCAGAAAGAGATGAAAATTATTAGCTTATATACTTTAAAACATATCGGATTACTCCGATTATCCATAAAAGAGCGTACATGAAGCAGAGTAGGATGAAAAACAATCTCCACACTTTCCGAAGCAGAGGCTTTATTTCTATCTCTTTTTTCATTCTCCATTCTAGAATGGTCATAATAGTTGCAATAAAAATAGCAAAAATAATAATAATAAATCCTATTTCTTTTCCAAAAATAACATTAAACACATGAGAAACTGAAAAGAATAACAAAAACGTAGTAATATCTGCAGCTATACCAATAGATTTTTTTCTTTTGCGAAACGCATATTTGGCAATCACAAAAGAAATGATAAATAGAATTGCTGGAACTAATACAATGATAGAAACAAGGCTGATCATATCAATCACCTACTTTATTCATTTCTTTTAATAATAAATAAAAAGTATTTAGAATGGGCAATGACTTTTTACGACTCTCTGCTTCCGCTAGGATAGCCCCTACTATAGTATCGACTTCCATTACGCGATTGCTCTGAAAATCCTTAAGCATGGATGAGTAGTTATACTCTGTATTTTGGCAAAGCGACACAACTTCTTCCCATGCCAATAAGTCGTTCCAATCTTCAAAGGCTTCTATAATTTCCTCATACAGGCTTCGCAATATTTTTTTATATGATTCATTTTTAATTAGTTCACCATTCTGTACACGAGCAATGGTAGTTAAGGGATTTATCAAGCAATTAAGTAATGCTTTTTTAAACAAGATTTGTCTAATATTTTCAGTAAGTTGAAATGGGAATTGCTCTGACTTAGATCTCAGTAGCTGTTCAAGACGCTGCCACTTTCCTTTATAAAATCCAATTGAAGTCGTTCCAATTCCTAAGTGTTGTACCGTTTCCCGATTTATTTTGGTCGCTCCGTGCAAAACAGAACCTAATAATATATTCGATTGTTTTAAAGTATCGATAAACTGTAAATGTAGTAGACCATTTTGTATAAACAGTAGAGGAGTTTCTTTTGGTAAGGAATCTAAATTATTTTTTAATGAAGAGAGATCGTGATACTTAACTGCCACAATAATTATATCCATTGGATGTAGTGCTTCTATAGAATTGACTATCTGACATTCAATTCGTTCCGTAATGTCATTTGTTTTTATGTATAGTTCTTTTAAGCTCTTATTCCTTACTAAAAAGGATATGTCATGACCTGCTTTAGATAAATAGGCGCCAAATAGCATACCGACTGCTCCAGCTCCTATAATTCCTATTCGCATACTTCTTCACCTCCTACAAAATATTATATGGGGGAATAATCTACCATCCAGGGAGGTCGTCCACCAAACGTTATATTAGGTCGTATTTTCAGGCTATGTTAAAGGTTAGGGCTGATTTATGATGCAAAGAAATCTAGATCAGAGAGTAGAATTGATTTTTCGCCCCAGCCGGACGCTTTCCTCGGGGTGAGCGATAAGCCATCACCCATCGCTTACGCGCGTGGTTGTGATGTCTTATCTGTCTCACTCATCCCGTAGGAGTCGCCGTCTGGCGCTCCAATCAATAAACGGCGACAGCTTATCGATTGCTAAAATATTTACTCGCATAAACAAAGCTGAAAAACTGTCACCAACCCCAATTTCATCATCTATTTATGTTCTTAATAGCCATTTGAAAGTTCCTTTGTTTATGTTTACAGTCACTATAAAAAAGAATTGTTAGTCAAAATCAACCAATAACTTTAACAAAGCTTATTTTTAAAAAGGCCTACCTCTAAGGTAGACCTAAGTTTAAAAATATTATACAGGAAGGACTGGGTGTTTTCGAGGTGCAATTGCAATTTCTTTGTCTTCATAGTATCTCAAACGATTAGCAAGCTCGTTACGCAGATCGCTCGGCTTCACAATTTCATCGATAATCATTTCAGATGCCAGCTTATAAATATCTATTTCTTCCTTATATTCTGCATGCTTTTCTTGAACGAATTTCAATCGTTCTTTTGGATCCTCGATTGCTTCAATCTTATTGGAATATACAGCGTTTACCGCTGCCTCAGGTCCCATAACAGCAATTTGAGCGGTAGGAAGTGCGATACACACATCAGGTTCAAAAGCTGGTCCAGCCATAGCGTAAAGACCTGCGCCATAAGCTTTTCGTACAATAACAGAAAGCTTTGGTACAGTTGCTGAGCTCATAGCAGCGATAAGCTTAGCTCCATGGCGGATAATTCCTGCCCTTTCCACTTTTGTCCCTATCATGAAGCCCGGAACATCTGCTAAGAATAATAATGGAATGGAGAAAGCATCACAAAGAGAAATGAACTTAGCAGCCTTGTCTGCAGAATCTACGAACAGGACTCCACCTTTTGCCTTCGGTTGGTTCGCTATGATTCCTACCGGTTTCCCTTCAATTCGAGCAAATCCTGTTATTAGCTCAGGAGCAAACAGTTTTTTTATATCAAAGAAAGTACCTTCATCGATTAATGCATCAATTGCTTCATACATATCGAAAGGTGCGTTTTGGTTTTCAGGAATAATTTCCTCTAACGTTCTACCTTCTTTGGTTTGTTTCGATTCAACCGTTTTTGGCTTTTCGGTGTAATTGGCAGGGAAGTAGCTTAAATACTTCTTCGCTTCTTCTATAGCTTCTTCTTCCGAGGAAACAAGCACGTCGCCGACTCCACTAACTGTACAGTGCATGCGCGCGCCCCCCATTTCCTCTAAGGTCACCTTTTCTCCAATTACTTTTTCAGCCATACGTGGAGATCCAAGGTACATCGAGGCATTTCCTTCCACCATAAATACAACATCACAAAATGCCGGTATGTACGCCCCTCCTGCAGCTGATGGTCCAAATAACAAACATATTTGAGGAATAAAACCGGATAATCTCACTTGATTGTGAAAAATTCTACCAGCTCCTCGACGATTAGGGAACATTGCTAATTGGTCTGTAATACGTGCCCCAGCAGAGTCTACTAAATACAATAGTGGCACACGATTTTTTTCAGCAATTTCTTGGATTCGAATTATTTTTTCAACTGTTCTAAATCCCCATGATCCAGCTTTTACTGTAGAGTCATTTGCCATTACGCAAACTGTTTGTCCATTTACTTTTCCAGTTGCAGTAACAACACCATCAGCAGGTAAGTCACCTGCTTCTACATTTGCAAATCGACCGTCTTCTACGTATTCCCCATTATCAAATAACAGGTTTAAACGATCACGAACAAACAGCTTCCCCTGCTCCTTCATTTTCTCATGATACTTTGAATGTCCACCTGCATAAATAGATGATAATTTTTCTTCTAACTTATCGTTATACCCCTTTGTTTCTCCCACTTTGTAAAACCCCCGTTTCAAGTAGCAGCAGCCGAGCCCTGTATGTAGGGCACACTCCGACTGATACAATTGCTTGATAGAATAAAATAAACAATTATTTTAATTAATAGATACATTTATTGAACGATTCGTTAAACCTACTTAATGTTCTAATAGAATTTTAAATACGCAACTTACATTTTTGGTATTGGAGGTGTTTTTATTCGAACGTTACTAATACGTCTCCCTCATTTACGAAGTCTCCAACTTGAGCCTTTATTTCTAGAACTTTACCTGCGACATTAGATTCTACAGGAATTTCCATTTTCATCGATTCAAGTACCATAACCACTTGGCCTTCTTGCACTTCGTCCCCCACTGCAACGTTAACCGTAAATACTGTACCTGCCATAGTTGATTCTAAATTTTTCATTTTGAAATTTCCTCCCTTTGTTTGTCCATCCATTCCCCTAAAACGGATGTTGAATATACTCCACTTTCAAAAGTACTGTCATGTAAAAACTGGTCAAATAGTGAAATATTAGTTCTTACACCTTCTATTTTAGCAGAAGAAAATAATTTTTGTGCTTTCTCTATTGCTAATCTTCTGTTTTCTGCATGTATAATTACTTTGGAAATCATTGGATCATAAAAAGGAGTCACCTTATTTCCTTCTTCATACCCTGCATCTATTCGTACATCCGAATCATTTCCCCATGTAAGAGTAGATATTGTTCCTGGAGAAGGGAAAAACGTTTTTGGATCCTCTGCGTAAATTCTAAATTCAAACGCGTGCCCATTAGTTGTAATTTTGTCTTGCTCCTTAACCGGCAACTCCTCACCTTGCGCAACCTTTAGCTGCCATTCTACTAAATCAAAGCCTGTTACCGCTTCTGTTACTGGATGCTCTACCTGTAAACGGGTATTCATCTCTAAAAAGTAAAATTGATGATTTTGGTCTACGATAAATTCCACCGTGCCAGCATTCACATAATCGACCGCCTTTGCCGCATTAACTGCCGCCTCAAACAGCTTCTTCTTGGCTTCTTCTGGGAAGTTAGGAGATGGAGATTCTTCAAGAACCTTTTGATTTCTTCTTTGTACAGAACAATTACGTTCGAACAAATGCACGATGTTTCCTTTTGTATCCCCAAAGATTTGTACTTCAATGTGGCGAGAGTCTTCAATAAATTTTTCTAGAAAGACGATATCACTACCAAAATAGGATTTGGCTCTAGTTTTAATCGATTCAAAGTGCTTGGTAAGGGTTGCTTCATCGTCACATTTAATCATGCCGATGCCACCTCCGCCCGCGCTTGCCTTAAGCATAATTGGGTAGCCAATCTGTTTAGCTGCGTGAAGTGCCTCGTCCAACGAATTAAGCCCATCCTCAGTTCCCGGTACCACAGGCACGTTTGCATGAATCATTGTTATACGGGATTCAATTTTATCTCCCATCTTTTCAATCGTTTCCGCTTTAGGGCCAATAAACGTAATTCCAGCCGCCTCTGCTTTTCTAGCAAACTCTGCATTTTCTGACAAAAAACCATAGCCTGGATGAATTGCATCTACACCTTCTCGTATAGCAAGCTCAATTATGTCATCAGCCTTTAAATAAGACTGTTGCACCTGACTCGGCCCAATAAGAAAAGCATAATCCGCCTCTCTTACATAAGGAAGCTGTTCGTCCGCTTCACTATAAATTGCCACAGTTTCAATATTTAATCGTTTACATGTCTTAATAATCCGTCGTGCTATTTCTCCCCGATTTGCTATTAACAGCTTTTTCATATGTATCTCCCCTTTGTCAAAATATTCTCCCCACTATTAGTCTATACGAAAGTTGAAAGTGAATTCAACTTTCACATAATAATTGATTAAAATCATCTACATAACCTAGGGCCAAATAACCAACAAAAAATTACAAAATCGTTACAGGTGCCAGGCACCTGTAACGATTCTGATATAAAATTATTTTCCATTAAAAAAAGTCTCTATTTTTTAGAGACTTCCTTGCTAATTTCTTTCTATGTGTTGAACACCTTGTTTGGCCCAGTTCACTAGTACCTCGTAATCTCTTTTTAGTAAATTATATGCATTAGCTATTTCATCATAGGAATTTTTCATTTCATCATAACTTTGCATGGCAAGTTGCAAATGGTTTTGAAGGGAAGTGGAATCGTTTACAGTCTCCTTGAAACTTTCTACCTTCGGGGAATCCTCTTTTGGGAAAAGTTGTGGGCGAAGATTTTTATTCCATCTAAATGCACAAGCTTGTTTGGACCGTCCTAACAACACGCTGGCTTCCTGAAACCCTGAGATTTGGGTGTGGCCTTGTTCGATTTTCTTTAGTACTATCTCTTTTAGTAGATTGTCTTCGTCGAGGGTCCAGCTATCTTTTCTCAATTTAACATTCACATTAATCACCCTTTGCTTTTTTATTAATATATGCAAAGTGGGTATAAATAGACTCTATTTTATTTCTTTTTTGATAAAAAAGAATTCACTGCCTCATGGTGTACATCAGCTTCCCAAAGTATAGAGCATTCTTTCACTTCTTCCATTATTCTCTCAAATAATTTAGATTGCTCCCATTTTCGTATGATCTGTTTTTTGTAGGCCTTCAAAACTGTCGAATGGGGAAGAATCATTTTGGAGATGAAGTCTTGTAGAGCAATCACTTTATCACCCTCAAACACTTCGGTAGCCCAACCCATTTCTAATAGCTCCGATGAATGATAAGGTGTGGCTTCTGTTAACATCTTTAGCGCTTTATCATACCTCATACCCTTTTCAAAAAGGTATGTTCCTCCACCCCAGCCACTGGTAATAGCAAGTTTACCTTGGATAAAACCACATTTTGCTTCCTTTTTGACAAGTCGGAAATCGCATAATGTGGCTATTTCACATCCCCCACCAACTGCGGTCCCATTAATTAAAGCTATTGTTGGTACCTCGAGAGTAGCTACCTTGTAAAGTTCTTTAGCTACCTCGCTTAGCATTGCGTAAGATTCCTCCGCCGTTTTTAGCTCATGAAAAACCGATAAATCTCCTCCTGAACAGAAAGACTTATCTCCTGCTCCTGTGATTACTACAAGCTTAATTTCTTTATTTGAATTAACCTCGGTCACAAGCTGCCTAAATCCAGCCAAAACATCAAAGTTAATAGCATTATGTATGTCAGGTCGATCAATCTCAAATATTAGGATGTTATCCTGTTCTTTTATTGTGTAAGCCAACGTATGTACCTCCTAAAATGAATATAGAGAAAAAGGCTACCGAAGAGCCATGGTCTCTTTGGTAGCCTTTTAAGGAACAAATACTGTATTATTTGCTCACTACTTCTTTCCCTTTGTATTGACCGCATGATTTACAAACTCGGTGAGCCAATTTCATTTCACCACAATTTGAACAAGCAACCATACCAGGTACGGATAATTTAAAATGTGTACGACGTTTTCTTTTTACAGTTTTAGAAGTTCTTCTAGCTGGTACTGCCATTGGTGGCACCTCCTTACAGATCTATTATTCGTCTGTTTGATCAAAATACTTAGCTAAATCAGCAAGTCTTGGATCCAATTTTGGTTGGTCATCTTCTTGCAATTCTTTAAGATCTTCATCAGTAGTAAAGCTCCAACCTGTCCCACCCTCGTGTTTAAATTGGTCTGCACCTTCTTTATACACTTGCAATGGTATTTCTAAAAGAATTAATTCTTCCAGAACAGGATCGACATCAATGACATCCCCTTCTACGATATGATAATTATCATACGCTTTAGCAGAAGCGAGTGCAGTGTCGGACCAGGTGAATACTTCATCCGAATGAATCTCAAATGGAAATTCTACATCTTCCCAAGTGCGTGCACATGGTAAGGTTAAAACTCCAGAAAGCTGAAAATGACAAGTCATTTGCGCTGCACCAAATGTGCAGTGCCCTTTTACATGAACGGGTGAAATCTTTCGAACGTCTTGATTTCGCTTCTTCACATTTTCGAGTTCCACGAATTCATCTATATCTAGACCATTCTCACGATATTTAGAAAGCTGACTAATTGCCCATTTCATACGATTATCACCTCAAGACAACAAAGTTGATTATATAATGCTTAGTTTTAGATGTCAAGATAATTTCTTGTCACTACTTTATTTTAACATTATACTTTCAGTAAGGAAAGTATTTAAGATTGGTCCAGATTTAACAGACAAAACAAGGATAGCAAAGACTACCAGCTAGAAGATCAGAAAATTTAAGGGGGATTAATTATAATGAAAGCCACAGGAATTGTTGTAGAATACAATCCATTTCATAATGGTCATCTACACCATTTACAACAGTCCATTAAACAGACGGATAGCGAACTTTCAATCGCTGTCATGTCCGGCAACTTCTTGCAGCGTGGAGAGCCAGCGCTTGTAGATAAATGGACTAGAGCTAAAATGGCAGTAGATGCTGGTGTCGATTTAGTTATAGAGTTACCATATGCATTTGCAACTGCACAGGCAAGTGATTTTGCTAAGGGAGCTATTTTTTTATTGGATGCATTAAAATGCGACAGCTTTTGTTTTGGAAGTGAGGAAGGGTCAATAGAGTCTTTTAATCATACAGTTAAGTTGTTAACCTCTAAAAAGAATGAATATAACGAGGCTATCTCCCAATTTATAAAAAAAGGGATTAGTTATCCAAAAGCACTGAACGAGGCATATCATGTATTGGCAAATGAAGCAACTGAACCTCTAGTGGATTTGTCTAAACCGAATAACATCTTAGGCTACCATTACATGGAGGCTGCACGTCAAATAAATTCATCCATCAAGCCAACTACAATTCAACGCATTGTGGCTAACTATCACGATGATGCTAAAAAAACAGAATCGATTGCGAGCGCTACTGGAATTAGAAAGGTGCTCTTCGAAGAAAAAGAGCTTTCTAAAATTCATCCATATTTACCCGACACAAGTCTTATGGGTCTAACCAAATGGATTGACCAGGCAGAAAGCTTCGGTAGCTGGGAGCGTTTTTATCCTATTTTGCGCCTAATTATTTTGCGCCAGGATAAACATAGCATTGCAAAGTATGCAGAGGTGACGGAAGGCATTGAAAATGCTATTTGGAACGCTGCTGCAAAGCATGACAGTTTCTTCCCATTTATGGAGCAAATAAAATCCAAACGATTTACCTGGACAAGAATACAAAGAATGTTGACCCATATTTATAATGCATTTACATGGGAAGATTTAAGAGCTATTGAGTACCCTACCTATATCCGACCACTTGCAATGAGTCAAAAAGGACAGACCTACCTCCAATTCATAAAAAAAGACTTGCAGCTCCCTCTAGTTAGTAGGGTGGCTGCAAGCAAGGATAATATACTACTGCAGCTTGATATTAAAGCCGCAAATCTATATTATTTAGGACTTCAAACTAAATTTGGTTCATCCATGGTTGGGAGCGAATTTAGAAAGATACCAATTAGAATTTAATCATTTAGGTTCTAGGTTATCTAAATATTCCATTGCATCGTCAATGGTTTTCACTGGCACAATTTTCATCTTTGTGCCAATTTTTTTTGCCGTTTTTAAAGCTTCCTCATAGTTAGAGGTAAGATCTGGGTTTTTAGCAACAATTTCTTCAGATATATCATCGTCGGGTGCAAACATGAAATCTAGACCTTTTTTATCTGCAGCAATTACTTTTAAGTCAATTCCGCCTATCCTTCCAACAGTACCATCTTGTAGCATTTCACCAGTCCCTGCAATATCGTAGCCTTTTGTTATGTCCTCTGGAAGCAATTGGTTTAATAACTCAAGGGTAAACATTAGACCTGCCGATGGACCTCCAATATCGTCGGATTTAATCTCTACAGACGGGGTGGTTTCTACTACCTTGTTTTCAGTATAGGAAATACCAATACCAGCCTTTTCAAGGACCCCTGGGACCGATTTAAGGGTTACCTCTTTAGTAAGCACCTTTTCTTCCCGCTCGACCTTTAAACGAACGGTATCGCCCTCTTTTTTATCTACTAAGTACTTAGCAATCACGTCTCCCGTCAGATCAGACAAATCATCCATTTCTAAAATTTTGTCTCCTGGTTTTAGAATATTGTGAGCGCCCCCTCCATCCACTACATTAAAAATAAATATTCCGTGATTAATAACGGTGTATGGTTTTTTCGCTCGATCAAAAGCCACCGTAATAGCATTAAACTGAGAATCAGACATAAGCTTTAATTGACGTACATTATATTCCTCCTCATCTTCGTCCTCTTGGCGAATTTGATCGGCAGGATAAATCTTTTGACTATCTGTTACTTTCGCGTACGCATACGTGAGAGGAGTCGCCTTTGATAGAGCAATAGTTAGAAGACTTAATGTACCCTCGTCATCCTCATCTCCATTTTCAACATGTACCAATGGAGAAAGCTCATAAGCTCCGCCTGGTCTTGAAATGTAGGATTCCATTGGATAGAAGCCTAATGCCAAAATAATTACAACAATAAAAAGAAGGACTATTGGTTTTATCTTCTTCATAAGTTATCCCTCTCTTTCATAAATAATTAAATATAAATATAAGTTTATCACTTCCAATTTTGACTGACAAAACATATTAAGAAAATATTGCTAACTCTGGAATATTTAAAAGAATGAATAACTCTGTTCAAGAAAGAAATCTTACAAAAACTACGCTTTGAGGAAAAAATATTTTCCTTTAAGAGATAAGGAATGACGCAAAATGCATATTATTGTTACAGTTGGCAGTTGGGCACTTATTATTCTCTTATTTTTACAGCCTGGAGTTTCACATAAAGGTGCATTAGAAGGGATGCGCATCTTCACTACATCTCTCATGCCTTACCTATTACCTTATTTGGTGATCACTCAAATGTTTATTCGCACTCAGAAAAAATTTTTAACTACCAGTAACAAATTTAAACTTTATTTTAATATTTACCTCCTGACAGCTCTTGGGGGCTTCCCTAGTGGAGCAGCCATTATATCCTCCTTAAAGGAGATAGGCACCTTAAACGCCCGGAATGCAAGCTGGCTATTAGCTATTTGCCACGCACCTAGCCCAATGTTTGTGATTGGATTTGTGGGAATTGAAATATTTAATGCAGAAATAGCGGGGCTTAAATTATTAATCATCATTCATGTAGTCAACCTTATTTTCCTACTAGTATTCATTATTTTCTCCAAGCCTATTCAAATGAATACATACAAAAAAGAAGCTAACACCTCTCCCTTCCAAGAGAGCATAAAAGAAACCTATCAAATCCTTTTACTTATTGGGACGACCGTTATCTTCTTTACTACAATTAGCTATATCGTATTTGAATCTTTAAAAGAAATCATCCCAACTATTTCACCAACTGTCCTAGTTTTTGTATCCTCACTTTTTGAAATGACGGGTGGGATTAGCCTTGCCGGACAAATACTATCAGGATCCTACTACCTTCCTTTTATCATTGCTCTTATTATTGCTTTTAGCGGTTTAAGTATTCATATGCAAATAATTGTTCTTGCTCAAAAAGCAGGCATACCCATTCGGAAATACCTCATGTTCCGTTTGCTCAACATGCTCATCATTCCACTATTTTTCATACTTGGCTAAATGACAGAAGTGTTACTGGTGCCAGGCACCAGTAACACTTCTGTCATTTATTGATCGGAGGCAAAAAAATACCTTGCCCGAGGGCAAGGTTATGGTTGATGCTTATATTTTTCTTTAAGCGCTATTTCCACTTGTGGTGGTACTAGCTCTCCAATGTTGCCTCCGTACTTAGCAACTTCTTTTACTATACTAGAGCTTAAAAATGAATATTGATTTTTGGTCATGATAAAAAATGTTTCGATTTCATCATTCAAAACTCGATTCATAGAGGTGATTTGCATCTCATATTCAAAGTCAGAGACTGCTCTAAGACCTCTAATGATTGCACTTGCTCCTACGTTCTGAGCATAGTCCATAAGTAAACCTGAGAAGGTTTCTACCTTTACATTGGGCAAGTGGGCAGTTACTTCCTGAATAAGCTTTACTCGTTCTTCTACAGAAAATAGAGGATTTTTAGAGGAGTTATTTAAAACAACTACATAAACCTCTGAAAAAATAGAAGCTCCTCGAGTAATAATATCAAGATGTCCATAAGTGATTGGATCGAAACTTCCTGGAACAACTGCCATTTTACTCATGTGATTTCCCCTCTTCTTCTTGGTAACGATAAATGGAAATAACCGTCCCACCATAATTTTCTCTGCGCGAAAGCTGGAACTCTCCATAAGCATCCGGTAGATCCACCATCTTTTCATGCTCACAGACGATTGTTCCTGTTTCAGACATTAGACCCTTTTCCACTATCTCCCCAACCAGATTATAAAAAGGAGTTTTACTATAGGGAGGATCAACGAATAATAGCTCTATACTCAGCGCTCTTTTTTCAAATGCCTTTACTGCACGAGATGCATCTATTTTGTATATCTCGCTTGCATCTTCTAAGCGACATTTTTTTAGATTTTCGTTAATGGTTTGAATCGCTTTATAATCTTTTTCAATAAAAATACATGTTTCTATACCTCTACTTAAAGACTCAATCCCTAGTCCACCACTGCCTGCAAATAAGTCCACAGCCGTTCCGCCATTAAAGTACGGCCCAATCATATTAAAAATAGACTCTTTCACCTTATCTGTAGTAGGTCTTGTATTAGTTCCTGGTACTGCCTTCAATGGTAATCCTTTTCTAGTTCCTGAAATAACTCTCATACTATTTCTCCCAGCATTAATTAGACGTTTCTTCTTGTAAATGAATTCGTCCGTCCTCTTTATCTATGTTCAACAAAAACAAACGAATCATCCACGTCTCTTCTATATAAAATTTTGAACCGATTTTTTCAAAGGGCTCGGACATGGCATCATATCTTTTTTGATTATAAACATAAAATGGTTCTTGAATAGGAAATCTAAATGCCCTAGTTTCATTTTGGACGTATAAACCTTTATCTGTGTCGTCATACGTATAGCCCAACACATCTAATAATGGTTCTGCTGCATACAAAACCTTTCCATCCTTAAATAGGACGTCGATGTCCTTTTGTATGCCATCGTTAATATATACAGGTCGTGAATCTTCAAACAACAATGGGAACTTGTCGTTTTGCAGATCATTCCATTCGAAAAATGAAGTTTTGGAGTCCAGAAGAGATGACAATAGCTTATCCAACTTCTCCGCACTTAACTCCTTCTGATTTTCCAACAAGGACTTCCATTCTGACAATTGACTATTAGTCAAATAATTAGTTATGGTCTCATACATCCATATTGACTTTTCAGCCCCCACAGGAGACTCCATTAAAAAGCTGCTTACTACTTCTGCTAGCAGAAGATTTTCGGTCGGTAAATTATAGCCATCCTGAATATTTTTAACAGCTATATCTCTCTGTATAGAAGGCAAGTCCTCATTTTCCAAAAATAAAATATTGGTTGCGTTCACTTTGTACTTATTATCCTCAACTAAAATAGAAGAATGTCTAGTGTTAGGTAATTGTAATTCATCTAAAAGCTTTTGTAGACCAACCGCTACCGGCTCCTTGGAATAGACCGAATAATGATCATTTTGGTATTGAATCGGTAAAGCTTCTTGTTGCCAATATAACTCTTGTACAGTACCTTCTCCAATAGAAAGTGAGTAGTCAATTAAGTCTAAAGAAGAGTTACCAATCTTAGGTAGTCCACTTACCCACATTCCTCCTCTTTTTAAAGAGTCTGTTATATGTAATGTTGTATAGGTTACATCACCATTTTCTAGCTTTAAGAGAAAATCAGAAAGAACGACTCCTTCTTTTAAACCATTTGGCAAAGGAAAAGTATAGGATACACTTTGACTGGAGACTTCATCTTCAAGAAAGCTACTCAAGTCTTCTGCAAAACGTTTACAGCTATCTCCAGCACCGTTTAAACAGCTCCTATTTTCACTAGCAATTGGCCATAAAATAGAGACTTTCTCCTTTGGTAAGTTAAAAAAGTGATGATTTACTTGTATACTATTTTCAAATAATTGGATATCTACTTCTTGCTCATATGAAAAGTCCTGTACTTCTTCATCTATATTGGAGGAGTACACCTCATATTGAAATAATAATAAAACGCAATTTGTTACTACTAAAAGCATAGATATAAAGCCTACAATAATTTTCATGGAATTGTCCTCCAACATAGTGGTAAGATGAATTGGAAAGGAAGTGTTTTCATTGATCCAACGTTTTATAGAACTTGGCGAAGGTTACGGAGATACATTTGAGCTATGTGAATTAGCACGTGTAAACAAGGAACGTATTTACAGAGCATTTATCTTCTCTTCACCAAAAAATGGGAAGGACTATATTTCTATAGCAATTGCTCTAAAACCCATAAATGATACCAAATTTTTCCCAATTTACATTTGCCGTGAGGGCATTCCCCAGTCACAGCCAGAATCCAAAAGACTAAGTACATTTAAAGAAACTTTAAACGAGTTACAGGTTGAACCAATAAAAATATCTATTAAGCATTCCTCGACGTTTGCAGATACGCATTTATTTTATCAGTATATCATTGGAATCCTAAGATTAAACCATTATATACCACCATTCCAATAAAATGCTATAGACCGATTTTATAATCATACTCTTTAGCTTTATCTGGTTTACTATTTTCAAATTCTGTTTTTACAAACGGACGATAGGACTCTAATATTTCTTTTACAAAAGGAAGTTTATTCATCTTTTGTTTAGCCGCTTCTATCTGATCCTGATCACAATATAAAACGACATATTTCATTTTTTTAGAAATATAATGGACATGCCCGTATTTTCTTAAAGATTTAGCCTGCTTTAAATGGTGCACATAGACAATTAGTCCTTGTCTTTCTGTCATACGCTTCCCCTCATTTCTTCCTTCAAGAATAACATATGGAGGATTTTGATAGCAACAACAACTAGCTGACAGCTAAATATCAATTGGCTATAATTAAAGAAATCGTCGCAACATAAGTGAGTTAAGTTCCTATTATCTTGCTACAATTTGAATAAGTCCAAAAAGGGGGATTAAAATATGGGGAAAAAATCTAATGTAGCTCTTGCAATTGCTGCTGCTGCAGGTGCCGCTTGGGCTAGTACAAAAGCTTTATCAAAGCCGGATAGCCGCCCTTCAAAGGAAGCATTAAAGTATGAACATCCCATTATTCTTGCACATCGAGGAGGACTAGCCCTTGCTCCTGAAGGCTCCATGGCTGCTTTTGATAATGCTGCAAAATTAGGAGTCCATGGCTTTGAAATTGATTTGAGATTAACTAAAGACGAAGAAATCATTGTATTTCATGACGAAACATTAGAAAGAACAACAGATCTTACAGGCAAGGTTGCAGACTACACGTTGTCTGAGCTTAGAGATGCAGATATAGGGTATCATTTTAAAGATATAAAAGATGGCTTTTCTTATAGAGGCAAAGGTGAACGAGTGGTAACACTTGGTGAGTTAATCGATGCTTATCCACAAATGCTCATTAATATGGACATAAAGGACAACCCTGCGACTTATGAAGGTAGTCTAATGCCATCTAAGCTATGGAGATTGATAGAAGAAAAACAAGCCTTTGATCGGGTAGTTGTAACAAGCTTCTTTGATGAACAAATTGATCGTTTCAATCTCTACGCTCAAAACAGAGTTGCTTTAGGTGCCGGAGAAAAAGAAGTGAAAAAAGCATACACAGCTTACACTTCACAATTTAGACATTTATATCATCCAAAGGCGGACATTTTTCAGTTACCGCTAAGAGCCAAAATGGTTTCTCTGGACAGTCCTGGATTTATAAAATTTTTATCTACTTTAAATATCCCGGTACATTATTGGACCATCAATGATCCAGAGGTAATGAAAAAGCTTATTCAAAATGGAGCAAAAGGGATTATTACAGATAGACCTGACCTAGCAATTGATGTATTAAAGTTGAACTAGAATTTTATGAGTAAAAAAAGGATGTGCACAATTAATGTACACATCCTTCCTAATTTATTTGGTGCAGCTATCCATTTGTTTGATTAGCTGACTTTTAATTTTGTGATTTTCTTAAGCTGAGCAAGAGCACGACCCGCCGGTTCCACAGCCACTACCGCAGCTTGAACCGCTAGAAGCGAAAAATGGATTACTTACAGGTACTTTGACTCCTTCTGAGACTGTTTTACCAATAATCAAGCTTACCTCATCGAGGAGGTCCTGTAACTCGTTTTCAGCCACCTTAAGAGCTGCTATTTCATCTACCATATCAAGATTACGTTTAGTTACACGAATGTCTTTCATGACTCTTGAGTAATCTGGATGGTATTTTCCAAAGCGTTGAACCTCTTCATATTGGTCCTTCAGTCGGGTAAAGCTATTGATTTCCCGCACTAGTTCAGGTTTTGTATATACAGCACGATGTGCATTTAAGTAAAGGTAAAATGGTTCAGAGGATAAAATCATTGTACATAATAGGTCTGAGTGATCCATTATATCCACCCATTCATCAGTCATAATCATAAATAAAACCTCCAATCCTGTTTATCATAACAGAAAACTGGAGACAATTGTTAAACTAATAACTTAAGTGTTAGGAGAATTTCTATGGAAAATTTACAAACTCTATTTGAACAAGTTACAAAAGAAGCTTCAGAAACGGAAAAAGGCTTACTGACAGACTTCCTTACCGGATTAAAAAAGAAACAAGAAGGACTTGCCCCTACATACCTAAATGCGACGTTTCAAATGGACACTCGTTTTGAGGACAACCAATGTATTGTAACACTTCCTGTTACCCCACTAATTCATAACAGCTTTGATATGCCTCATGGTGGTGTCATTGCAACTTTGGTCGATAATGCTATGGGATTTTTAGTGAACAAAGACCTTCATCCAGAAGGAAAAGGTGCCGTTACAACTAATATGACGATTAACTACATAAAAGCTTCATCCGAAAAGCAACTGATTGCTACATCTACGTACTTACATAAAGGAAGACAAACGCTAGTAATGGAATGCACGGTTACCCAACCGGATGGGAAAAAGATTGCTCATGCAACCGGATCATTTTTTGTTATTACACCTTCATCAAAATAAGACTGAACTACTTCAAGATCAGAAAAGGGTAAAACAACTTCTTTAATAATTTGTTCTTTTTCATGCCCTTTTCCCGCTATTAGAACGACGTCTCCTTCTTGAGCGGTAGCTAATGCCAAGCGAATTGCATTTCTTCGATTAGCTTCCACCATTACCTTGCTAGGGTCTATCCCTTGAATAATCTCTGCAATAATTGCTTCTGGTTCCTCATTTCGTGGGTTATCAGAAGTGATAATTGCCTTAGTAGCATATTTGGAAGCTACTTCTCCCATCCATTTTCTCTTTTGCTTATCACGATTTCCTCCACACCCAAAGACAACGAATATATTTTTCTTCGCATAAACTGTAATAGAAGACAAACAAGCTTCTAATGCATCAGGTGTATGTGCGTAGTCTATCAATACTTCAATCCCCTTATTATTCTGTACCCTTTGTAGCCTTCCAGCCGGTAAATTTACTGGATAGATCATCTCACATGGGAGGCCAAGCCCTAACATTGCACCAAGTGCAGCAGCTAAATTCATCCCATTATGATATCCACTATTCCTCATGATGACAGACGTCTCTTTTCCATTTACTTCATATTCATACTTAACTTCTTCATTTAAATATTTTTCATTACTAAAAATTACATCGTTACCTTTCTGATTTCCGAATCGTATTGTTGGTATATATGCTTTTTGTGCAACTGAACGACACCATTCATCATTATTATTAACTACTAGCTTTCTCGCTAATGGAATGAGTAGCTCCTTAGATTTTTTATATGGCACCATCCCACCATGAAACTCTAGATGGTCTTTTCCAATATTTAAAAATACAGCTACGTCCATTGGATAACTTCCTAATCGATTATCCAACAAGCCTTGAGAAGAGGCTTCTAATACGATGTATTCCACATCATGGTCATAACAATACCTCACTACCTGTATGAAATCATAAAAAGGTAGAGTGGTATTGTTTCTAAATTGTCTTTCCAATTTTTCACCATTCACATAGACCCCTAGAGTACCAATTACACATACTGACTTCTGTTGTTGCTTTAATAGCTGCCCAATAAAAGAAGCAACGGTAGTTTTGCCATTGGTACCTGTAATGCCTACTGTCTTTATTTTTTGTCCATATTTTTTATAGGTTAAATACGCAATCTTGTCTTTTAGCAAAAACATATCAGATGGAAGAACGATTTGTGGAACACTACAGTCTGGAATATAATGCTGAGTAATGACTAGATTAGCCCCTCTTTGGATTGCTTCTTCTACAAAGGTACGATTGTTGGATTCCCAGACAAATACATCTCCAAACTGTATTTGTTTGGAATGATCTATAAAACGATGAACCGTTATACCATTTAAATCTCCAAATATCTTATATTCCAGACCCTCTAATAGCTCTTTTATTGGATAAATAGTAGCTCACTCCCTACACCATTCTTGTTAAATCGCATACAGTAAAATGAATTCCTTGTATTTTATGAACGGAGTGTTTGAAATGTCACGAAAAGAGTGGTTGAAAATATGATTGTGCAAAAATATGGAGGAATTGCGATGCAGGATACTTCGAATAGACAATTAGTCATCGAAAGAATCCAAAAAGCAATCACTGCCCATAAGAAAGTGTTAGTTGTTGTATCCGCCATGGGAAGAAGAGGTCAGCATTACTCTACCGATACATTGCTTGACCTTATACCAAGCTCGCCACACAGTGTAGAGACAGATTTACTTTCTGCATGTGGAGAGCTCATTAGTGCATCTGTACTAGTAGCAGAATTGAAACAAAACGGTGTTCAATCAACTATTTTGTATGGTAAAAATGCTGGGATTATTACTAACGAAGAATTTGGCAATGCAAATATAGATAATGTAGACACCACACAAATTTTAAAAACATTTGAGGACTACCCATGTATCGTAGTTCCTGGGTTTCAAGGAGTTACAGAAGGCAGTAACAATTTTACTACCCTTGGTAGAGGTGGAAGTGATTTAACTGCTGTCGTATATGGCTATTATTTAAAAGCAGATGTTGTAGAATTTTACAAGAATGTACCAGGAGTGATGTCAGCAGATCCTTCTACTAATAGCGAAGTGGAATTAATATCCCATATGACGTATGATGAGCTCCAACTTAAAATAAATGAACCTGTAGAAGTCATACAAAAAAGAGCAGCAAATTTTGCTGCCCTTCATGGTGTCCCACTTCATATTCGCTCTTTGTACGAAGAAACAAATGGTACTTTTGTTCATCTATAATTATTCTAGATTATCTTTTTTCTCAATAAAGTTTTGCGTATAGTAATTACTGTAGACTCCTACACCGGTATGAGTATATGATCTACCTAATAAAGTTTGTCGATGGTCTGGAGAATTCAACCAACCATTCACAGCTTCTCCAGCATCAAAGTAAAAAGCAGCAGTATTACCACCAGCGCGATTAAAATCCAGTGATGCTTCTTTAAGCTTATCTTTAAACCTTGGTATCTCAAAGTTATCGTTTGTAACAATATTATTCTTTGCCATCTCTTCACTGTGCATATCAGCCAAGTTCTGGAGGTTAACGTCTGATTCTAAAACACGTAACCCATGTCGAAGCCTTAAAATATTTGTTATCTCCACAACTTGGATAGCAGTAGCTCTATCCGCCTTTACTTGAAGATTGGAAGATGGTGTTTTAGATTCAATGACTTCCCCACTATATAAGATATCATACGGTTTATGCAGGAGAAGAGTTTGTGAGTCACTAAATCTGACAGCCTCTAGCTGTTGATCCTTTTGATCAATATAGAGCATCGCAAACAAATCATCAAATTGAACCAGCAGTCTAGTTTTAATATCATTTTCGTTTAAGGAAAATATATATGTGTTGTCGCCAATATTCATCGTTACTTCGGATTGCACTAGTGTGAACCGGTAGATGTCTTCAAGAGACTGACCAATCTTGTAAGGGGAAGTATCAACATGATTTCCTATTGCAAATGCTTGTGTTACTTTGTCTTCTTTAACTCCTATTAACATATAGTCGGAGAAAGTCTTATTATATACCCACCATTCATATCCATAAATGGAAGGGTCAATTCTAGCTGGATTTCCATAAAGGGCCCTCACTTCCTTTACTGACTTACCTATTAAAGTGGAGATTCCCTCCTTCGGCCTTGTGAATATACTAACGGTTTCGACTACTTCTTCTCTTTCAACTGGAATTAGCTGGCCGTTATTATTTGAACCTGTTATTAAATCGTTTTCTCGAACTGGTGAATCAAAATATATGAATATTAATAATATAATAGCCATGCCAACTAAAATATGAAATAAAGTTTTCAACTTTTTTGGCTCCTTCGAAGTTCCTTCATTTTCATTAGTATATCAAGGATATGTACAAATACACAATGTTGTCATTGCAACATTTTTGAATTTGAATTAATATTAATAAGAACAGATTCTTAGTATAACTTCAATGTGAAGGAGGACAATTCGATGTATTTTGAAAATACAGGTATAGAAGACAAAGTCTTAGACTTAAATGTATTAGACGACATAATGAAAAAACATGGTTTAATCCGCGCCGGACAATGGGATTATGAACGTGTGACTTACGATAAGAAATTCGAAATTAAAGAGGGTATCTTCTACCTTCGTATATTCGGTTTTACAAAAGAAGGAGATGTTGGTGCACACGAAGCTAACATCACACTTTTAAAACCGGTTTTAGGAAAACACTATTATCCGCATGGTGTGGAATACGGTGAAGGTGAAGTATTCCCGAACCATCTAGTTAAATCTTGTGTAACTACTCTAACAGCTTTAAAAGCTGAATTAGATGAATTTGCTATCCAAGGTTAACTAATGAAACGTTAGAGAAAAATTTCTCTAACGTTTTTTTATCTGTTAAAACTGGTATTCCTTGTATATACTTAAAGGAACGATCTATAAAGGAGCAAAATAGAATGGTTTTAAAAGCGTTTAAAAAAGAAAACATTAAGTATATAATCCTATTTATTTTTATTCTGTTCATTTCTATTTTCATCCTACCAGTGTCAGTTCCGATTATTTTAGCGTTACTTACTGCGATAGTTATTGAACCAGTTGTAAAGTTTACTCAAAGGGTATTTAAATGGAAACGAAAACCTGCAGTTATTACCAACTTCATTTTTTTTCTAACCATCATTTCGGCCCTCTTATATTTCATTGTAACTAAGCTTATAAGCCAACTCCTATATACTTCAAAAGTAATCCCTTACCATCTCAATAGTTTGACTGGGATATGGATAAATATTCAGAATAACGTCTTTCAGTATACCGAAGGACTACCTCTTGAAGTAGTACAGTCCATACAAGATAAGTTTAATGCTACCTTAACAAGTATGAAGGATGCGCTTCTAGATCTTTTAAGCTACTCAAATATTTCGGCCCTGCTAACTAATATTCCTGAGTTTCTTATAAACTTCATAGTTTTTATAATTGCTCTTTTTCTATTTATGTTAGACCTAGAAAACCTAAGTCAAAAATTCTTTTTCTTTCTGAAGGATGGGACTGCTGAAAAGGTACGCGTCATGACTTCTAGCGTAAAGAAAGTAACCATTGGCTTTATGAAGGCTCAAATATTAGCTAGCTTCATCATTTTAGGCGTTTCTTTAATAGGATTGTTATTTATTGTTCCATTTAAAATAGCCATCATAATGTCTCTAGTTATTTGGATCATAGATGTTATTCCTATTTTAGGTTCCATTGCAGTATTGGCTCCATGGGCAGGATATTTATTCCTTGTAGGTGATACTGTATTCGCCACAAAGCTTACGGTTCTTGCTATAATTTTACTTATAATTAGAAGAGCTGTAGAGCCTAAGTTAATGGGTAGTCAAATGGGTATATCCCCTTTAGCGATTCTTATCGCCATGTTTATAGGTGCTAAATTGTTTGGCTTCCTTGGGTTCCTAATCGGGCCACTTGTCGTCATATTATTTATAACCGCAAGAGAAGCGGGCATGATTCGATTAAATTTTAAATTATAATTCGATTACAAATATACAACACAAAAAAGGTGAAATTGCATGTCGCAATTTCACCTTTTTATGTTGCTGAGACTAATTTTACCCCAAGCCTCGTCATTCTATTTCTTATTGAAATTCCCTTGCTTAGAAATGAGTCTACTACAGGGAACATAAGTTATTATCCACCGAGAATTGCTTTGAACACGGAGGTTGTGTCCCCGCCTTTATAGAATATATAAAGCAATGAATACACAGCCACTCCTGTGATTGCGACAAAGAACCATATAACACTAGTAATAGGTCCAAGCTTACGGTGTTTCTTTATATTGTTCTTATATCCTAAATAAATTGTAACTAATCCAAATACTGCCCCAGTAGTGGCTAAAATAATATGGAATATTAAAAATACCGTATAGTAAATTTTAATATCATCCGGACCACCAAAGGCTGTATTTCCTATAAATAATGTTCGAGACACATAAATTATGAAAAACGTAAGCGCTGAGATTGCGGCTGCAAACATTGTTTTTTTATGAGCTTCTATTTTTCTCTGCTTAACTAAAATCCAACCAACCGCAACAAGCACAGCACTTAAAACAATAAAAAATGTGCTGATTGTAGGTAATACTGGAACACTCATTCTCATTCTCCTCATATATAAAAATTATAGTTTAGCTTGTACCTTTAAGTCGTCTAATGCTTTTTGAGTTATTTGATCTGCATTATCCTGCTCATTTTTATACCATGCAAAGAAGATGGAGAATAAGAATGCAGCATATATAATTTCTTGAATAATTTTCATTACTATTCCGCCCAGCTGTTGATCCTCTAGTGGATCTAAGTTAGAGAACAACTCGGGACCAGATAAGTTAAGACCAGCTAATGTATCTGTAGGTACACATAACTCCATGTTCTTTAACCAAACATCAGAATCTGTATATGTGTCATACATTGGACTATTTGAGAAAATGATTAGTGCACACGCTGGGGTGATTAATACAGCACTCGCAACGATAAAACCAATTTTCTTTAGGCCATGTAGTTTTTTTTCCGACTCCAGCACGTCCACAATGGACCACCACATAAAGACAGCCGTTAAAAATAGCATTAAAGTATAAGCCCCGTGAAGAACCTCGTTCATCTTAATAGCATCAAAAACCAAAGGTATATGATACAACGAGAAAGTCATAGTAAATAATACTAATGATAACAGCGGCTTTGTAAAGAAAGGAATGAGCTTTCTTAATACCGGTAACTCAAGAACCACTTTCCATACCCACCATGGAATCCCTTTCATAAGTAAGGGTGGTACTAGTAATAACAGAAGTGCCATCTGAACCATATGGAATGTAAACATGATATGTGCCATTAAATCCATAGGAGAGCCTTTTACAATATATAAAAGAACTAAACCAGAAATAAAATATATTGCTTCTTTTCTTTTTAGTGGCTCGGAAACTTTAAAGTCATTTCTCCATCTGACAGTAATCAAGAAATATAAAATAGCTATACAAACTAATAATCCTAAAAGAATAGGACTCCATAAAGCTTGGAAGCCGAATATGCTAATAGACATACTTATACGCTCCTTTTTAAGTTGCTACCCCTATTATATAGGGCAGTTCAATTAACATCAAATGAACGAACTATGACAATTATTACTATTATAAAATTTGTGACAGACTGTCACACATTGATTTAGATATAAAGGCGATTATAATGAAATCAAATTTCATGAATCACTCTCTGCCGGTTAATTGCACGGATCAGTTCTATTAATGATTCAGAGACAGGCGTCACCTCCATTGGTGCAGATAATATATCATAACGTGCACCTGTAAAGCATCCCAGAAGTTGAATTTAGTCCGTATTTTTATATTAAAACAGGAATTATGAAGTTATTTTATCTAAAAAAAAAAGAGCTAAGAAAAATCTTAGCTCTTTTAGTATTACCACCAAACAATTGTTATGAAAGTTAGTAGGAATGTAAAACCAACCATTGCTGCAAAATAGATGAAATAAGCAGGAATGTTATGATTTTTTTCACTCATATGCATAAAGTAGTAAAGTTGTAACACTACTTGAACTGCAGCTAACAATAAAATGATTGGGATAATGTAGTATTTTGAAAAACCTGCTACTACTGCTGTAAATGAAATTAACGTCAAGAAAATCATGATAGAGAATGTCGTTACTTGTGTACGCATATTCTCTCTTCTTTTTCGCTTCAAATATTCAAATTCAGTTTGAGATCTAACGTAAACATGATTGTCATGTGAAGACATTAGTTCACCACTCCCATCAAGTATACTACTGTAAAGATGAATACCCACACAACGTCAATAAAGTGCCAGTATAAAGATGCAGTATAATATTTTGGTGCATTGTATAAGTTGAATCCACGTTTAGCATTACGTAGAAGTAATAAGATGATCCATCCTAAACCAATAACTACGTGAAGACCGTGAGTACCAACTAACGTAAAGAATGCCGTTGAGAAAGCACTTTGTCCATAGTGGAATCCTAAATGTACATAGTGATTGAACTCATAAATTTCTAATCCTAGGAAAACTAGACCTAACAATACAGTAATAGCCATCCAAGTTTGTGTACCGCGGAAATTATGGTTTTTCATATGGTACATAGCATAAACACTTGTTAACGATGAAGTTAACAAAATCATTGTCATGATAAAAACTAGAGGTAATTCAAATAACGTATTTGTACTGAATTCCATACCCTCTGGCCCTTTATTTTTAAGGGCTAAATAAGTTGCAAACAAACTAGAAAATAGTACAGTTTCACCGGCTAAGAACAACCAGAAACCTAAGAATTTATTCTTACCTTCCATTGTTGCTTGTTCTGGATGATCTGGCCAAGTTTGTGGGGTGTACTTTTTATTCACGTCCATCTTATTTACCCCCTTTGTCATTCATTAAATCTTCTTTATGAATGTGATATCCGTGGTCGTCTTTCAATGAACGAACAGCCATAGAAGCAACTGTAATTGCAAGTCCTAGTACTAATACTGGAACAGCCCAATCTTTTTCACCATTGTAAAGTGCACCGAACGCTGCGATAAATAAACCTAATGTCATTACGAAAGGAATGAAAGAATTGTTAGGCATATGGATATCCGAAATTGGCTCTGCATATGTCATGCCTTCTTTGTTTCCTTCTTGTTTTTCAATCCAGAAAGTATCTAAACCACGAACTAGTGGAGTTTGTTTAAAGTTGTAGAATGGAATTGGTTGTGGAATAGCCCACTCCAATGTACGTCCATCTTCCCAAGGGTCATTTCCAACTTTTTCGTTTTTAACAATTGTGATAACGATATTAATTACAAGGATAATTACACCGATTGCCATGAATACGGCACCACCGGAACTGATTGCGTTGAATAAATCCCAACCTTGATCTGCTCCGAACGTGAATACACGACGTGGCATACCCATTAATCCTAAGAAATGCTGAACAAAGAATGTTAGATGGAAACCGATAAAGAAGAACCAGAAAGTCCACTTACCTAATTTTTCACTTAACATTTGGTTGAACATTAAAGGCCAATATAAATGTAATGCAGCTAAGATAGCAAGTACTACCCCACCAACGATTACATAATGGAAATGGGCAACGATAAAGTAAGAATCATGTACTTGGTAGTCAAGTGGAGCCGCGGCTTGCATGACACCAGTTACACCACCTGCTACGAATGAAGGGATAAATCCTAATGCGTAAAGCATTGGAACTGTAACTTTAATACTTCCTCCCCAAATTGTAAGCAGCCAGTTAAATATTTTCATACCAGTTGGTACAGCAATTGCCATTGTTGCAACTGCAAAAATTGCGTTAGCTGTTGGCCCTAATCCAACTGTAAACATGTGATGGGCCCAAACCATGAATCCTAAGAATCCGATCAATACTGTCGCAAATACCATGGATGAATATCCAAATAGACGTTTACGAGCAAATAATGAGAAAATTTCTGAGAAAATACCGAAAGCAGGTAAAATCAGAATATATACCTCAGGATGTCCAAATATCCAGAATAAATGCTCCCAGATAATTGTATTTCCTCCCATTTCATGATTGAAGAATTGTCCTCCAAACATACGGTCGATGATAAGGAAGAAAAGACCGATTGTAAGTGGTGGGAATGCAAATAAAATTAATGCACTTGCCACAAATGTAGTCCAAGTGAACAATGGCATACGCATATATGTCATACCAGGCGCACGCATATTAATAATTGTTACAAGGAAGTTAATCCCGGCAATATACGTACCAGCACCGGATATTTGTAGTCCGAGTGCATAGAAGTCAATACCGTGACCAGGCGATGCTAAGGACAGTGATGCATAAGAAGTCCAACCAGCATCAGGAGCTCCACCCATAAACCAAGAAAGGTTTAGGAAGATACCACCAAATAAGAATAACCAAAATCCAAGTGCGTTTAAGAACGGGAATGCTACGTCACGTGCACCGATTTGTAGCGGCACGACGGCATTCATATAACCAAATAATATCGGCATGGCTGCAAGGAAAATCATCGTAGTACCATGCATTGTTATAATTTCATTGAAAAGACCTGCACTTACAAAGTCGTTATCCGGTTTAGCCAATTGGATACGAATAAGCATTGCCTCGATACCACCGATTACGAAGAACAAACCACCGGCAGCGAGATACAGGACAGCAATCTTTTTATGGTCTACTGTTGTCAAATAGTCCCATAAAGTTGCGCCAAAGCCTTTTTTCTTAGCTATAGAACTCACAACTTTTTACCTCCCTCATTTTTATCTATGGAATTATTTTTCAATAGATAGTCCCATTAAGTATTCTGCAAGAGCATCTAATTGCTCGTCTGTAAATGGTTTACCACCATTTAATTGTTCATCAGCAGGCATGATGTTACCTGGTTTATACTCTTGAGGATCACTGATCCATTTTTTTATATTTTCTTTATTGTGTTCCATGAAGCCTGCCACGCGGTTACGATCTCCAAATGTAGCTAAGCTTGGTCCCATTTGACCAGCCATACCTTCGCCACCAGTTGCGTGACATCCAATACAAGTAGCTGTTTGGAATAATTCTTCCCCTTGTTGAGCAAGATCCCCTTCTGCAGTATGTACAGTGGTTTTCATTGCTTCTGCCCACTCATTGAAATCTTCACGATTCATTGATTTTACTTTAAAGTCCATTAATGCATGGGATGGTCCACATAATTCAGCACATTTTCCGTAGAAAACTCCATCTTCTAATCCTGCAGATTCTTTATCGAATACAAGGTAGAATTTGTTTACGTTTTCAACGTTTGTATCTAATTTACCACCGATTGATGGAATCCAGAATGAGTGTTTTACATCAGCAGCCTTCAAATTGAAGAATACTTGCTCATCTGTAGGAACAACTAGTTCTTGTGCAGTTACTATTCCTAAGTCCGGATACTCAAATTCCCACCAGTATAACTTTGCAGTTACGTTTACTGTTAGGTTTGTTTTGTTTCCTTCTTCATCCACTTGATCCATAGCTGCAACATCTGCATGCTTATACGTGTAATAAACAGTTGGAATTGCAAGAATAACTAAAAGTATAATTGGAATAACTGTCCAAATAATTTCAAGTGTGTGACTTCCTTCAACCTGTTTAGGAATCACATCTTCTCCAACCTTTTTGCGACTATATCTCGTTAGAGCAATTACATAAATTATCACTACTACTATAATAACTAATGCCATAATAGCTGATGCTAGTAGTAATAGATTAAATTGATCTCTTCCGACTTCTCCCGCAGGTGATAGCGTTGATAAATATTCTTCGCCACAACCCGACAGAAAAATCGTAAGAGCTGCTAACAGTGAAAAAAGTCGCCATTTTTTAAGCCCTTTCATCATAGCTAAATCAAACCCCTCTTTCATTATTGTTTTCAAGTACATTTGGACTGTGGTTCTTTTATATGAATTCTTGTTGACTAAGAAAGAATCCCAAAAATTAAACAAACATAGAGAAGATAATCATTGATACAAATAGAATTGTCATATAGTTCAATGAATAAACGAACATTTTAGTCGCCCATTTAATATCGTCTTCTACTTTAAATCCTTTAACAGCTAAAACTAGCCATCCAATGTTTAACGCTGTTGCAAGTACAACAAAAGCTGTTCCTAGTTCCATCAAAAATAGTGGAAGTGGGAATAGTAAAATCACCCACAGTAGCATAGAAACCTTTGTACGCTTGAAACCTTTGACTACAGGTAGCATTGGAATATTAGCTGCACGGTATTCTTCCACACGTTTCATAGCCAAAGCGTAGAAATGAGGTGGTTGCCAAGCAAACATAATGAAGAACAAGCCTAATGCTCCTAAACTTAAACCTGGCTCTACAGCCGCCCAGCCGATTACCGGTGGGATTGCACCAGAGATACTACCCACAATAGTATTACTGACATGCTTTCTTTTCGACCACATAGAGTACAAAACGACATAACTGATTATACCAGCTAATCCCCATATACCTGCGGAAGTAGATGCCATAAATAAGAAAGCCTCACCTACAACTAAAAACGTGAAAGAAGTAATGAGCACGGCTGTCGGGTTAAATCTACCTGTGACAGTTGGTCTACCCTTCTTACTCTGCATCACTGGGTCGATATCACGATCGATAAAATTGTTCATCGCAGCGGAACCTGCAATTATTAACGCGGAACCAAAAAGCGTGAAAAACAATAAATCTAGCTCGTGAAGAAAGTTTGTATTCGTAAACTGGAAAGCTAACCATAAACCTGTAAAAGTAGTAACTAAATTAGAATTGACAATTCCAATTTTAATCAATGAAAGGAAGTCTTTCAAAAAAGAAGAAGTTACCGGATCTCTGTCGGTTTTGGTCGTAGCGGTTATAGTATGACCATTTGACATGCTGCACCCTCCTTTCAAAGTTGTAAGCATATTCCGCTACCTTATACTATAGCGAAAACTATAACATATTTCTACACAGAAAAGAATTTTCGCATAATAGTACCTAGTAATTTATGTTTCTAAACTGAACATATCAATAGTAAATCATTTGCCCCCCTCATGTGTGAATACTAATTAACGATTTTATGAACAATTTGTGAATAGAGTTTGTCTTATTTAAGTGTTTCGTTGTTTTACATTGTATTTTTGCTCAGGTTTCGATATTATCTAGTAGCAGATACCGCTTTTATTAAGCGAGCAATATATACATAAAGTAGGTGACGTATTGCATATAAACAAATATTTAAAATGGCTAGCTGTAGCTTCAACAATTGGTATGCTCCTAATTCTTTTAGGTGGAGCACTTGTTACAAAGACTGACAGCGGCATGGGTTGTGGTAGACATTGGCCTGGCTGTAATGGACAGCTTATACCAGATGTAATTACCGCTGAAGTTTTAATTGAGTTTTCACATCGCCTAGTTACAGGGGCAGTTGGAATATTAATTGTAGCATTATCCGTATGGGCTTGGCGCGCATTGGGTCATGTTCGTGAGACTAAGTTCTTATCCTTTATGGCTTTCTTTTTCCTTGTGTTGCAAGCATTAATCGGAGCCGCTCAAGTTAAATGGGGACAGGGCGACTTTATCCTCGCACTTCATTTTGGAATTTCCCTAATTTCCTTTGCAGCAGTATTACTTTTGACACTTCTAATTTTCGAGGTAGACAGAAAATTTGATACTGATAAGATTAAAATCGGTAGGACACTGAGATTTCATACCATTGGCGTGGCCTTATATTCCTACATTGTTATATACACGGGGGCATTAGTTCGTCACACCGAGTCAAGTTTAATCTGTAATGACTGGCCACTATGTAACAATGATGGCTTTGCCTTACCAACCAATATGTATGAATGGGTTCAAATGGGGCACAGAGCAGCTGCCGGCCTAATCTTTATCTGGATTTTAATCATTGCTATTCATGTCATCAAGAACTATAAGGATCAACGTGCGATTTACTGGGGCTGGATTATTTCCCTCATACTTGTATCCTGCCAGGTAGTTACAGGTATGGTTGTAGTATTAACTAAATTAAACCTTTATATCGCCTTACTTCATTCTTTATTTATTTCTCTTTTATTTGGTTTGTTATGTTATCTCATATTATTGTTATCGAGAAGTAAAACAAGCAACTAAATACAGAAGTAAAATAGACTTAGCAGTAAGATTCTTCTTTTCTTTTAAAAAAAACGTAAGCAGACTAGTATCCTTCTAGCATGCTTACGTTTTTTTTTCATTGGTCAACTCAATAAAGACATATATGGACTAAAGAATCCAATAGCTTACCAGCTTGCTTAATATCCTATAGAAGATTCGCTCGCATCTGGTAATCAACTTTATCTCCTTTTTAAAAGAAAAGACTGTAGGCAAACTCCATAATTCACGATGTTTGCCTACAGTCTTAGATATCATAAATTTTAACTCTGATACCTTTGAGCTATTTTACTTATTATTTTTCCATTTCAATTAATAAATCACCGGTTGCAATTGCTTCTCCTGCTCCTACATGGATAGCTTTTACAATACCATCAAATGGTGCTTGGACGGTCGTCTCCATTTTCATTGCTTCTGTAATAATTAGATGCTGACCACGTCTTACTTCATCACCCGTGGCAACCTCTACTTTTAATACAGTTCCTGGCATAGTAGCGCCAATGTGGCTTTCATTAGACGGTTCAGCTTTAAGCTTAGAGAAACTACTTACTTCCATGTTCATATCCTGGATAGTTATTTCCCGTGGCTGGCCGTTGAGCTCGAAATAGATAATTCTATTTCCTTCTTTGTCTGGTTTACTAATCGAAACTAGTTTAATGATCAAGGTTTTACCAACCTCTATTTCTACCTCAATCTCCTCACCCAGTCTCATTCCATACAAGAAAGTAGGTGTATCAAGAACCGAAACGTCACCGAAGTTTTTCTCAGTTGCACAGTACTCATCAAACACTTTTGGATATAAAGTATAGGCTAATATTTCCTGACTATTTACCGGACGCTCTAATTTGTTGAATAGAAGCTCTTTAACCGCATTAAAGTCTACTGGCTCTAATAGTTCACCTGGTCTCACTGTAATAGGTTCACGATCTTTTAAAACCACTTTTTGAAGCTCTTCCGGGAAACCACCATGAGGTTGTCCGATATATCCTTCAAAAAATTCGATAACAGAGTCTGGAAAGTCAATTTTCTTCCCTCTCGTAACAACGGATAGCTCATCTAGATTATTTTGAACCATAAATAAAGCCATGTCTCCAACAATTTTAGACGAAGGGGTAACCTTTACGATGTCTCCAAATAAAAGATTCACTCGTGAATACATCGATTTTACTTCTTCCCATCTATCCCCTAGTCCTACAGCCTTCGCTTGTTGCTGAAGATTGCTATACTGACCTCCAGGCATCTCATGGACATATATTTCCGAATGCGGGCTAATCATGCCACTTTCAAAGTCTTGATAATATTTACGAACATCTTCCCAGTAACTAGAAAGTTTTTCAAATGCTTCGACATTACCAATAACATTGCGACCAGATCCCTGCATAGCATAGCTTAAGCTACTAGCACTAGGTTGTGATGTTAATCCAGCCATAGTTCCCAATGCTGTATCAACAATATCTACTCCAGCATCAATTGCTTTGGCATAAGTATAAATACCATTTCCACTTGTATCATGTGTATGTAGATGGATTGGAATATCTACGCTTTCTTTTAGTTCTGACACTAAACGATAGGCTGCTTCCGGTTTTAATAATCCCGCCATATCCTTTATCGCTAAAATATGAGCCCCTAAAGCCTCTAATTCTTTAGCCATGTCTTTATAGTATTGAACGGTATACTTGTCTCTAGAGTCATTTAAAATGTCTCCAGTGTAACAAATAGCTGCCTCTGCAATCTTACCGGATTGACGCGTAGCATCAATCGCTACTTCCATTCCTTTTATCCAGTTAAGGCTATCAAATATTCGGAATACGTCTACTCCTGCTTCAGCAGATTTTGCTATAAATTCACGGATCACATTATCAGGATAGTTTTTATAGCCTACTGCATTTGCTCCTCGGAATAGCATTTGAAATAAAGTGTTTGGTATCATTTCACGCATTTTGATCAAGCGGTCCCAAGGATTTTCCTTAAGGAAGCGATAAGCTACATCAAACGTTGCTCCTCCCCACATTTCATAGGAGAAAAGATTATGCATACCGTGTGCGGATTCTTTGGCAATATTAAACATATCGAAAGAGCGTACTCGAGTTGCAAGTAAAGACTGATGGGCATCTCGGAATGTCGTATCTGTCAATAGAACATCCTTCTGCTCCTTTACCCACTGAATCAGACCATCAACGCCTCGCTGCTCTAAAATATCTTTTGTCCCCGCTGGTGGATTAGAAGATAAATCGAAACTTGGCTTTCTAACAGAGCTGAACTCTGGTTTAATCTTTTTCTCTATACCTGGAAACCCATTAATCGTTACATTACCAATGTAATTTAATAGTTTAGTCCCTCTATCCTTTCTTTTTGGGAACAGGAACAATTCAGGTGTAGAATCTATGAAACTTGTATTAAATTTGCCTGACAGGAACGAAGGGTGTTTAACTACATTTTCTAGGAATGGTATATTTGTTTTAATACCACGAATCCTGAATTCTTGTAAATTCCGATCCATTTTAGCTGCTGCTTCTTTAAATGACATTCCCCACGTGGAAACTTTGACTAGCAAAGAATCATAATAAGGAGAAATAATCGCACCTTGGAAGCCATTACCTGCATCTAGACGGACCCCAAATCCTCCTCCTGAACGATAAACGGCTAATTTACCTGTATCTGGCATGAAGTTATTCAAAGGATCCTCAGTAGTTACACGTGATTGAATTGCAAAGCCAAATAACGGAATGTCAGCTTGGTCAGGTATACCCATCTCAGGAGCATTTAAAGGAATCCCATCTGCTATTTTTATTTGAGCATGAACAATATCTATTCCCGTAATCATTTCTGTAATCGTATGCTCTACCTGGATTCGTGGATTTACTTCGATAAAATAATATTCATCATCCGTCACTAAAAATTCTACAGTCCCTGCATTTATATAACCTACATTATTCATCAATTTTACAGCTGCCTGACATATTTCATCTCTTAACTTAGGACTTAATGAATTGGAAGGAGCAATCTCTACAACCTTTTGATGCCTACGTTGAATAGAACAATCTCGCTCGTATAGATGGATTAGGTTTCCTTCTTTATCTCCTAAAATTTGCACCTCAATATGCTTTGGCTCATATACACACTTTTCTACGTAAACCTCATCAGAGCCAAAAGCCGCTTTTGCTTCGGATTTCGCTCTATCGTAAGCGCTATCAAGATCTTCCTCAGTTTGTACTACTCGCATTCCACGACCACCACCACCAAGAGAAGCTTTAATCATTAGAGGGTAGCCATGCTTTTTACCAAAATCACGAATGGATTCCAAGTCTTCTAGTGGTCCATCACTTCCCGGTATAACAGGAATTCCAGCTTTTACAGCTTGTTCACGTGCCTTTACCTTATCTCCAAACATATCTAAATGCTTAGATGTTGGACCAATAAAAATAATGCCTTCTTCTTCACATCTTTTAGCGAACTCTACGTTTTCTGATAGAAAACCGTAGCCTGGATGTATAGCATCGGCCTTACTTTCTTTTGCAATGCGAATAATATCTTCAATGTCTAGATAAGCATCGATCGGTTTTTTATCTTTACCCACCAAGTAAGACTCATCTGATTTAAAGCGGTGGAAGGAACCGCTATCTTCTTTTGAATAAATAGCTACGGTACGCAAATTTAACTCGGTACAAGCACGAAATATACGAATAGCAATCTCGCCTCTATTTGCTACTACTATTTTTTTAATATTATTCATCCCATTGCACACTCCTTATGATTTAGTCTTTTCAAGTTTAACAAACATTGACACATTCATCAGTATACCAATGGCAGCAGATAAGATAATGATGGAGGTCCCCCCGTAACTTATAAAAGGAAGTGGTACACCAGTAAGCGGGATTATTCCAAGCATACCGCCAAGGTTGACAAATGTTTGAAACCCTATGATGCTTGCGATTCCAGCGGCTATCATTCTAGCCTGAGGATCTCTAGTTTTTATACTAATCATTATCGCCTTAAACACTAGGAAGAACAAACCGCATAACACAATCAGAACACCTACCAAGCCTAACTCCTCAGCAATAATGGCCATGATAAAATCTGTATGTGGCTCTGGTAAATATCCATACTTTTGGTTAGAATTTCCCAAGCCCAGCCCCGTCAGCCCGCCTGATCCAATAGCAATATATCCATTTACTATTTGGTAGCCAAAGCCCTGTTCATAATCAAAAGGATTGAAAAATGCTTCAAGTCTACCTAACCTACGTTCTGTCAGAAGCGAATCTTTTAAGAAATATATAAAAGTTAAGGCAATAACTATTAGTATACCAATTAATCCCATTAGTTTGGAGTATGACTTAAATTTGATACCGCTTGCAGCAATAACAGATATGGCTACAAAACTTATAATCATTGTATTTCCAACATCAGTTTCAAGCATAATGAGAACAAATACGAAAAATAAAACTAACAAAGGAGGTCCTACAGACTCATTCAACTTATCCAAGGTTCCATTTTGATATTTTTTCGTAAAGATACTAGCAAAGTATAAGACTATTACAATTTTAGCAATTTCTGATGGCTGTACATTACCAAAACCTAAACTCAGCCAACTTTGGGATCCACTTTCTCCCCCTACTCCAATAAAATGAACGAGAATGAGTAGGATAAACATTACTCCAAGCATCAACTGCATCATAAATCGACTCTTATAATGCTTGTATGGAAACAACGCGGCTAAAAAAAACACAGGCAAAGATAATAACAAATTAAGCTTTTGTTTGTTGAAGAAATAATCTGGGGTCCATCCATATCTTTCAACGGACCAAACCATGCTCGCACTATATATCATTACTAGACCGAATAAACAAAGAGCAATGTAAACAAAGAAAACAGGATAGTCAAAGTTTTTAATAAAACGTTTTATATAAGTATTCATATGAAAGACCTCAATTTCTTTATAGAAAAAAACTCAAACAGTCTGCTTGTTTGAGTTTTAACATTATTTTTCTGTGTGGATCTCGTGTAAAACAGACAACTCTTTTTCAAGTGAAGCAATAATCTCTTTACCTTCACTTTTTTCTAAAAGTCCAAGTTTTACCGCGAAATCTATTTCACGAGATAATCCAAACATTTGCGTGTCTAAAACCTCTTCATAAAGAGGGCATTGAGGCATTGTTAAGTTATCCATTTGCACTTTTATCAATTGGGCAATTTTTTCAGCATCTTTTTTTAAGAGCACTAAAGCTTTATCTTGATAAGAAAGTTCTATATTAGTATCCATGAGGACGCCCCCATTATTATTATTTCTTGTTCTTTACCTCCCTAAAGTGTATCTTTTGATTGGAAAAATTGCAAGTGTTCTCTCGCTTAGGTTTAATCGAAAAGGAAATATTCTTTTTAAATTTCACCTTTTATCTGTATACTAATATAGATTAGACAGTTAAGAGGAGGCAATTTGCATGGAATTTATAATACCTATTACAGGAGCAGTTAAATTTAATATAACGTTGGATCCCACTGTGTGGATTTTTGACGATCGTAGAATTGACCTAGATGAGTTTTTTGAAGGAAAATACGAGTATAAAGATTTAGACGAGGAATACACAAAGGTCACTTCAGCTCATTGGTCTCGTGAGATTATAGAGGGATCTACAAATCCCCCTACATTAAAATCAGAAAAGAAGTATGAAAAGACTAAAATGCTTTCTAACACTTATGGCATTGAGTTAAAACCATTTATTCAAAATGCTGAACCATTAAAAGAGGCAAAGCACCTAATAATTGAAACAAGCGAAGGAAATCATACTATCTCCTTAGATGAAATGGATGATATTCTAGTTAAATTTAGTCACAAGGGCAAGCCACTTCGTGAAGATGGTCCCGTCCATATTATAAAAAAAGATGGAACTAACCTGAATGATCCGATTAGATACGTAACTGCATTTCGATTAGAGTAGGAGTGTTGTATATGAAAGTGCAATGTGTGATATGCGATCGAATTGATGAAATTTCTTCTGATTTACCACTAGCAAAAAAGCTAAGAAATCGACCTATTCACACTTATATGTGCGAAGAATGTCATGATCGAATCGAGTATAAAACGAAGGAACGCCTAGCTACTGGTAAGTATATCTCCTACAAAAGTTCTCGATTAATTGAAAATGAGTTTTAATTAGTCAAGACTAGGACCATACTTATCTTCCAAATCAAAAAGACCTAAAATTTTTACTTACAGAAAATTTTTAGGTCTTTTTTTCTGCTTTTACTTATAAGAGAATAAATAAAAACGAAGCTAGTACATAATTAGTTTCATTTTACGCAAAAAGAGAATTGCTTTGCGGAATTCTCTTTTTGCTTTTTATTTTGAAAGTGGCTATGTTAAAGGTAAAGGTTGATTTTAAATACACATAAAAATGAGCTAGGATATTTCCTCCTGGCTCATTTTACTTTGATATTGAGTTTTTACTAAAGCACCGGTTAGCTTAATAAATATTTCCTCATTTCACTTACAAACCACTTTATCATTTTATTATCTTTAAATTATCTAGGGGTAAAAATACTATTTTTGCGGTACCTAATATTTTTTCCTCTGAAACAAATCCAACACGAGGGTCCCTGCTATCTGTGCTATCACGGCGATTATCTCCTAGTACAAAAAAAGTACCATCTGGTACAGTTGTTTCACCTAAGTTTTCCTCTAATGTAAAGTCTCCAGTAAGTGTATCATTGTCTAACAAAGCTTTTTTATATTCCTCTAAGTAGGGTTCTTCGTACCTCTCACCGTTAATAAAAAGTTCATCGTTTTCATAAGCGATGCGGTCACCAGGAATACCAATGATACGTTTGATGTAGTTAGTATCTTCTTTGGCTTCAAATACAATCACATCAAATCTTTGATAATCAATCAATTCTGGTCCGATTTTGTTCACTACTACTTTGTCACCATTTTCAAACGTGGGCATCATAGAGGCACCGTCAACCACAATAGGTTCAAATAGGAAAAATCGAATACCAAATGCAAATAAAAGTGCAATTCCTATTGTCTTTATCCATTCAAATAATTCATTTTTTTCTTTTGTTTTTCTCAACGTCATAACCCCTTTCTCTTTATAAACACTTACATTTAATAATACCTACTACTTAAACTAAACTACCTCGTTAGTTTAAGTATAACATTTCACAAACTAAATCGCTTCACGAAAAAACAACCCTAGCCTTTAACAGAGCCTTGAAAATATATAATGAGATGCCATCCTCGTACTGCATATTTTCTAAAATTTGTGACCATGGATGCGAGCCCAAGAGCTTCGTCTAACTTCGTCTTTCCTAGAACGCCTAACTGGGGTAGCCGTTGTTCTCCGTTACTGTGAACGCTTTCCTGGGGCCTATAGTCTCTTTCTAGGAGTCGCCACCTTCACTCCGAACAACTAATATTACTTCTATAAGCAGATAATCTCTACATGGTTTCGGAAGAAGATATAAAAAGAAAGCAGACCAATTTTTACTCATCGTAAAATTTGATCTGCTTTTAATTTTGAGGTGGGTTTTGTCCCAGCCTCGGTTTTTTAGATTTAAAGTAGTCTACCTAAGTAGTCGAACCTCTTTTTTCTAGTTTTAATCGAATTTTATATATGATTAATATCAATGCAGCAACTAACAATGCTTCCACTACTGGAAGGAAAAATGCTAAGAAGGTCAACATTAAGCAACCTAACAAAAGGAAAATATAGATAACTACATTTTGCTTAAACACTAACTTCTTTGCAAATCCAAGCTTGTACACTAGCACCGACAATAAAAATATGACGATAAATAAAACATAGCCTGATACAGTAAAGTTTGGCATTGTTTCATATATAAACCTAGCGATAGAAGACATTCTACCCATTACTAGATCTTGTTCCTCCAAGGCTTGTCACCCTTTCAGTTCCTATTCCTGATCTGCACTTTTCTTTTTCTTCGTTACGCGTTCACGTTCGCTCTTCTCAAGAATTTTTTTACGTAAGCGAATAGACTCTGGTGTTACTTCCAGGTATTCATCATCGCCAAGGAATTCTAATGCTTCTTCTAAAGTTAAGATACGTGGGCGTTTAATAACATTTGTTTGGTCTTTATTTGCTGAACGAATGTTTGTTTTTTGTTTCATTTTAGTTATATTTACTGTGATATCAGCATCACGAGTATTTTCACCAACAATCATACCTTCATAAATTTCAGTACCTGGCTCTACGAATAGAGTTCCACGGTCTTCAATTTGCATCATACCATAAGTTGTTGCTTTTCCTGTTTCCATAGAAACAAGTACACCTTGGTGACGTCCGCCAACGCGACCTGCCACTACTGGTTGGTAGCTATCAAATGTATGGTTAATGATTCCGAACCCTTTAGTCAAGGACATGAATTCAGTTGAATATCCGATTAATCCACGTGCAGGAACCATGAAAATCAAACGTACTTGGCCATTCCCACTATTAATCATATCTACCATTTCGCCTTTACGTGTACCCATAGACTCAATGATTGAACCTACGCAGTCTTCTGGTACATCAATTTGTACGCGTTCAACCGGCTCACATTTTTTGCCATCAATTTCACGAATAATAACTTCTGGTTTAGATACTTGAATCTCATAACCTTCACGACGCATGTTCTCTATTAATATAGATAAGTGAAGCTCTCCACGACCAGAAACAACCCAAGCATCAGGTGAATCTGTATCTTCAACTCGTAAAGAAACATCTGTTTGTAATTGTGAACGAAGACGCTCTTCAATTTTACGAGATGTAACCCATTTCCCTTCACGACCAGCAAACGGAGAATTGTTTGTTAAGAATGTCATTTGTAGCGTTGGCTCATCGATACGTAATGGAGTTAAAGCGTCAGGATGGTCTGTAGGACAAACTGTTTCCCCTACGTTAATTTCTTCCATACCAGAAACCGCTATTAAATCTCCAGCTTTTGCAGATTCAATCTCTACACGTTTTAAACCTAAGAAACCAAACAATTTAGAAACACGGTAATTTTTAACTTTGCCATCTAATTTCATTAATGAAACTTGTTGACCTACTTCTATTGTACCGCGGAATACGCGACCAATACCGATACGGCCTACATAGTCATTATAGTCAAGTAATGCAACCTGGAACTGTAATGGCTCATCTGAATTATCAATTGGCGCTGGAATAGATTCAATGATTTTCTCAAATAAACACTTCATATCTTCTTCTTGGTTAGCTGGGTCAGCGTCTAAAGAAGCAGTCCCATTAACACCTGAAGCATATACTACTGGGAAGTCTAATTGATCGTCATCTGCACCTAACTCTATGAAAAGTTCTAATACTTCATCTACTACTTCTAGTGGACGAGCAGAATCTTTATCTACTTTGTTAACTACAACTATTGGTATTAATTTTTGTTCTAATGCTTTCTTCAATACAAAACGTGTTTGAGGCATACAACCTTCATATGCATCTACAACTAGTAAAACACCATCTACCATTTTTAAGATACGCTCTACTTCTCCACCAAAATCAGCATGGCCAGGTGTATCCAAAATATTGATGCGTGTGTCTTCATAATTTACAGCTGTGTTTTTTGCTAATATAGTAATTCCACGCTCGCGCTCTATATCGTTTGAGTCCATTGCTCTTTCGTCAACGTGTTCATTTGAACGGAACGTTCCTGATTGTTTTAATAATTGATCGACTAAAGTCGTTTTTCCATGGTCAACGTGTGCTATAATAGCTATGTTTCTTAAATCTTGACGTAATTTTGTCATATTTCCACTCCATATTCTTTTTTCATGTCCATAACTGTGCTATTATAACACAAGTAGAACTAAAGTTATAATATTTTTAATTATTTTCTTGGGGGTAATTGTTTTGAGTAACATTAAATGGGTTTTTGTATTGTTTTCTCTAGGCGCAATGTTGTCTATGGGTTTAATAGGAGTTGCTATTGCATTACGTAATATTCCGTTAGCATTATTGTTTTTAGCAATGTTATTTGTAGTAATGGGATTTGGCTTTAAAACGAAAAAGAAAATGCGTGAACAAGGGTTATTAGAATAGGAAAATCTAAATAAGCCTTAGTTTTTTATAATTATAGCTGGGTAGTTTATCAATTCTTTCTACTTCATTAGAGGCTGGTCCTGACTAACGTCACTGACCAGTCTCTTTTTAATATTTTTAATTCTTATTAACGATTACTTGTATAATTTTCGACAATATAATTTTATAAGATTCTATTATATTTTTTAAATATATGAAACGAACTCATTTATTTTAAAATAATATATTTTGATAATAGTTGTTCATGAAGATTAGGCTTAGAGACTATAAATGAATTTTGTTTTAACAGATTTATAGGTTCGTTAGATAAGTTAGTAACAACTGCTCCCACTTCGTTTGCTATTACCATGCCTCCAGCGATATCCCATGGTGAAAGTCTCATGGACAAATATGCATCTAATCTTCCAGTGGCTACATAGGCAATCTCAATTGCAGCAGACCCAAAGGATCTAGTTCCTCTAGACGTTTGCACGAGCTCTATCATTCCGTCGTGATGCACCATTCGATTTGGTACAACCCAACTAGCATTCACCCCTATAATAGATTTCTCTACTGTCGTACTCTCAAGCCGAGGGATCCTCACGTCGTTTAGGTATGCCCCTTGTCCCGAAGCAGCACTTAGTAAATCATCATCCATAACATTATAAATATAACCAAGAATTCCTTCGCCGTCCTTGTAAATACCTAACGATATAGCAAAGTTTTTCTTGAAGTGAATAAAGTTAGTAGTCCCATCAATTGGATCTAGCATCCAAACGTAGCCATCCAAATTTTCTATCTTATCTCCAAACCCTTCCTCTCCAAATATACGATGGTTTAGAAAATCTTTTTTAATATGTCTAATAAAAAACTTTTCTGTTTCCTTATCAATATTAGTAACTAAGTCATTCGCTTCCGACTTAGATTCAATAATTAACTCCTCTGAGAATGAGCTTCTTATTTGAATCGCAGCTTGTTTAATTAATGATTTTGCATACTTATCAAGCATATGTAAGTCCATGTTACCACCCCTTCTATGTTCCTGTTAACTGACCGTCATACATGCTTTGCATATACTTAGTCTTAGTATAAAGAAAAAAACACCGGCTGTCTTTCAAGATTAGCTGGTGTTTTTCATGGTGCTATTAGTGACGACAACTTAAGTAAACGCATTTAGTTCATCCAGTGACTGATGAAGCTCTGTTAATCGCATCTTCGCTTCGCTAATTACTTCTTGGTCTCCATCCTGCATTGCATCGTATAAAGTAGCTAATTGATAATCCATTTCCAATTTCAATGTTTGAATTTTTTCCTTTTCCATATCATATTTACGAATTATATGCACAACCTGTTTCATAGTTAACACCTCTCCATAATCATTTTATCTTAATATTCAGAACTTTATACTTACATTATGCTACAAATCGATTTGTGTTAATAAATACTGCTTACAAGATTTTTACCCAAAAATCCGCTAAAATAAACATAGAAATTGAAAGGAGTTAATATATGAGTAAAACTTTTTGGCAAGAAAAAGATTTTGAAGTGTTTCAAATTGAAGGATTAGAAAATAGAATGACTGCTCTTATAGAGAATGTTCGACCTAAGTTTGAAGAACTTGGTAAACAATATAGCCTTTATTTTTCTGGTGTTCTTGGAGATGAGTTTTTTAGCCATGTAGCTAAGCACGCTCGTCGATCAGTTAACCCTCCAAAGGATAGTTGGGTAGCTTTTGCTCCTTACAAACGTGGTTACAAGGCTTTGCCTCATTTTCAAATTGGCTTATGGGGTACGCATTTATTTATCATAGTAGCAGTTATTTATGAAGCACCCGATAAAGTTGCAATTGCAGAGCGTTTACTGCAACAAATGAGTCTATTTAAAAAGCTACCAGATGATTTTATCGTTTCTGGGGACCATATGAAGCCAGAAGCCTCTTCCTTGAGGGAAGTTAATCAAGAGGGAGTAGAAGAGCTTCTAACGCGTCTGAGAGACGTTAAAAAGGGTGAATTTTTAGTTGGGCGTCATATACCTAAAGAAGAAGCTGTTAAATTAACAGAAAAAGAATTATTCGACTTAGTAGAAAATACGTTTGAACAGCTTCTACCCATTTACAAAACTATGACCAATATAAAATAAGACAAGCTTTCCCTCCTTTTTAAGGAGGGATTACTTTATCCCTTTATAATTGCTTCGTTCGTTTGTTCTTTCATTTTTTTTATGATTGGGAAACTTGCATATCCACTTTCTTTTTCAAAATCCCGAAAGTATGTCTTTTCTTCCGCTATAGACGGAACTATTTCTTTAAAGCGACGATATTTATCCATCAGTTCTTCTCGCTTTATGCCTTTTTCATAAGCATTTTCAATTGCTTCAAAAAACTTTACTACGTCTACTATTTCTTTTGTAGACCAATCTAACGAAAAAGGGTATGTGTATTCCATTTTCAACTCTCCTATAATTTCCATTTTTTTCGTATATCTAGTGCCTCAGCTGCCATTCTGTCGATGAGCTCTTTCGTTGTAGGAATGTCATGAATCATACCTATTACTTGCCCTGCCCAAGCAAAGCCTTGGTCTTCGAAACCGTTATAAATAAATTGCTTGTTGGCTTCTCCACTAATATGATGCTTCAAATGCTCATATGTAGGGTTTTCCTTTTCCATAGCCAAAATAGTTTCGGTCCAACTATTACGTATAGCCCTTGCTGGCGACCCTAGCTCTTTTTTAATAACAACTGTATCTGTTTCCTCTTTTGATAATATGGCATTTTTATATGCTTCCGATGCATGGATACATTCCTTTGTTGCGATAAAACGAGTCCCCATTTCTATCCCTTCTGCTCCAAGAGCATGAGCAGCCATCCAGCCTCGCCCATCTCCAATGCCACCAGAAGCAATGACAGGTAATGAAACAGCATCTACAACTTGAGGGATAAGTACCATAGTTCCAATATCATCTCTCCCTAAGTGACCGCCACCCTCTTGCCCTACAACCATCACAGCGTCGGCCCCTAGCTGTTCTGCTTTTAAAGCCTGTCGCTTAGATGCGACTAAAACAAGCTTTTTGATATTCGTCTTATCCAGAGCATCTAAAATTGGCGCAGGATTGCCTCCAGTCATTGAAACTACTGGAACGTTTTCTTCGATAGCGACTTGAAGCATATGTTCATAAGGTCTACCTGTTTGCCCAATAGCAAAGTTTACGCCAAAAGGTTTATTTGTATGTTCTCTCACTTTAGCAATCTCTTGGCGAAGCTCCTCCGGTGTTGAGAGACTCATAGCAGTTATCTGTCCTAAGCCACCCGCTTCTGACACCGCAATGCATAGATCCGAATACGCAAGATATGCTAGTCCACCTTGTACTATAGGATATTTTGTTCCTAATAGATCTGTAACCCTTGTTTGAAATGACAAACGAATCCCCTCCTTTATAGTAGTGTAAAGAAAATTTAATTAGGATTCAATCGATCTCTTTTAGCATGGGAAAGGATAAAATTTTAAATGAGCCGTTTTAAATCCTTAAAGTAGGTTATGTATGTATAAGAAGACTAACAAGACATATCCGGCAGGAAAAACATACAATCTTGTATAAGGTTACCGTTTATAGCTTAAACCCTTGTTAACTGTTCTTCATTATAAAATGCTTTTAAAAACAAACTGCTTTTAGAATGCTTGTAGAACCGAACCTCACGATTTCTTTTCTATTTGTCCAACAAAATTAATGCATCTTAATAATTTTGAATTATTTTTATAGTAATAAATTTCCTTAAATGCTATAATTCTTTTGTTTTTAAAATTGCATCAACGTCTCTATTAATAATTACTAGAATCGTTTACATGCACAAAAATTTAATTAGAGGTGGTATAAGCGTTGTCACAATTAGAAACTCCTATCTTCGATGCTTTATTGAAGCATCGAAATCGTCATCCAATTCAGTTCCACATTCCTGGTCATAAGAAAGGGAAAGGGATGGACCCTGCATTTCGAGAGTTTGTTGGAGATAATGTACTTTCAATTGATTTAATCAATATAGCTCCATTAGATGACCTACATTCTCCAAAAGGAGCCATCAAAAAAGCTCAACATCTAGCTGCAGAAGCTTTTGGAGCAGATGAAACCTTTTTCTCTGTTCAAGGTACGAGTGGAGCTATTATGACAATGATCCTTACTATTTGTGGACCTGGGGATAAGATCCTTGTTCCACGAAATGTTCATAAATCTATTATGTCTGCCATTGTATTTGCAGGTGCTATACCCGTATTTATACATCCCGAGGTAGATAAAGAACTTGGCGTTTCCCATGGTATTTCTGTGGAATCCGTAGAAAAAGCAATAGAAGCACATCCAGATGCAAAAGGTTTACTTGTTATCAACCCAACTTATTTTGGTCTAGCAGCCGATTTAAAGAGAATTGTAGATATTTCTCATGCGCACGGTATCCCTGTAGTAGTGGATGAAGCCCATGGTGTACATATCCACTTTCATAATGATCTTCCTATTTCGGCAATGTCTGCCGGTGCTGATATGGCCGCAACTTCTGTACACAAACTTGGAGGATCTATGACTCAAAGCTCCGTCTTGAATGTAAGAGAAGGACTAGTTTCTGCAAAAAGGGTACAATCAATCCTTTCCATGCTTACAACGACTTCTACATCCTATCCTCTATTAGCTTCTCTAGATACCGCTAGAAGACAGCTAGCTATACATGGAGAGGATTTAATAGGCGAAGCAATCGAAATTGCTGAGGAAACTCGTAAACGTATAAATGAAATTGAACATATCCATTGTGTAGGAAGAGAAATATTACAATCCTCCGCTACTTACGATATGGATCCAACTAAGCTACTAATTAGCGTAAAAAATTTAGGAATCACTGGATTTGAAGCTGAAATTTGGCTTAGAGAAAAAGCGAATATTGAAGTAGAGCTTTCTGATTTATATAATATCCTTTGCCTGATTACGCTAGGAGATACAAAAAAAGAAGTAGACATGCTTGTTAATGCATTATCGAGAATGGTAGTGGCATATGAATCTGCAGCAACAATCGTAGAATCAGCTGTAACCTTGCCAGACATCCCTGGTTTAGCTATGTCACCTCGAGATGCATTTTACGCAGAAACTGAATCTATCCCACTATTAGAAGCCAGTGGCCGTATTTCTGCTGAATTCGTAATGGTCTACCCTCCCGGTATTCCTATTTTTATTCCCGGGGAAATAATTACTCAAGGAAATATTGACTATATCTTGATGAACCTAGAGGCAGGCTTACCAGTACAAGGACCAGAAGACGACACATTAGAAATGATTCATGTTATTAAAGAGCATCAGGCTATCATTTAGTATATTAAACTTTCAGCTCCAATCAAAAACAGACTTTTGACGGCTAACGTCGTCAAAGTCTGTTTTTTAATAGAATCAAAACATCAAAAAATTAAAAAGGCAAACACTGGACATATAAAGGCCCCTAAAATAGCACTAAGAGTCATTGCCACTGACCCCATCGTCATCGTCTCTTCCCCATACTCGGATAGCTTAGATAAGCCGATGCCATGCGATGCACTACCTATAGATATCCCCCTGCTGATTGCGGTATCTATGTGAAATAGTTTAAAGAGAAACGGTCCAGCTAATGCTCCTATTAAACCAGCTAAAATTACAAAAACTGCTGTCAAAGTTGGAATACCCCCGATTGATTCGCTAATAGGCATCGCAATTGGAGAAGTAATTGACTTTGGTAGTAAGGATTTTTGAAGAAACTCCTCAAAAGACATAAGTTTAGCTATTATAGCAATACTAATTAGTCCAGAAAGCATTGCTACAGTAACACCTAATATAATCGTCACCTTGTTTTTTATAATTTTTTCTCGCTGTATATATAAAGGGTAAGCCATCCCTACTACCGCTGGTCCAAGCATTGCATCAATCCACTTAGCACCTGACATATATGTATCGTAAGAAACTCCTGAAAAACTTAATACTACTACAAGGATAATTGTAGTAGTTAAAATAGGTAATAGTAAAGGATAGGTGAACCTTCTATAGAGAAAAGTCATCCCTACAAAAATAATGATTGTACCAATTACCATCGCTAGAGCAATCATTTCAATTCCTCCCCTACTATTTTACTTTCAAAGTATTGACATACCTTTCCTGCTACTACAATAGTAAACATTGTGCTAATTATTAAAGCGATAATTATAAAAACTCCTTTTAACGAGGCTAACTGAGGGTAATCCATTATCCCAGCGGTCGCCGGCACAAAGAATAAGGCAAGAAATGCTAGTAAAAAACCAGCCCCATCTTTTATAAGATTGGCTGGAATTATTTTTAGCAGGAGGCACGCTAATAGTATTAATAATCCAGCAATACTTCCAGGAAAAGAAAATGGCAATAATTCTACTATAAAAGATCCTAGAGTAGAGAATAAATATAGAATAATTACTTGAAAAATGATTCGACCTACTTTTTTTATTTTGTTCATTATGTACTTTAAAAGTTTATTCTTTTAAAGTTTCACCTCCATAAAAGCTGATAATAGAAATAATTTTACGCCTTCTCTTTTAGTATGTCCATGATGAGAAAAGCAGTTTGCTTGTTTGGATTTAATCGGATGGTTTCGTTCCAGGCGGACGCTTTTTGCCGGCATGGCCTCCAATCGGCTAGTATTTTCATATGAGAAACTTAATGTAGCATATAAAAACTAGAAAACAGGGATTTTTACCTCACACTCCCCTTCCAAATAACAAAATACCTCAAAAGATTTATATCTCGAGGTATTTTGTCAATACTCTAACACCTCTAGAACTAGAGGCGAAAAGTTATTCTATAGTTTTAATAGTTTTCGGATCAATCAAGTCGTACCCTTTTGCTCGTAAGCCTTCTACAATTTTTGAAAGAGCTGCTGCGGTCCATTCTCGATCATGCATTAGCAAATTTGCTCCGTCTACTAGATACTCCGTATTAACCATAATATCTGCTAAACTATTAGCCTCCATATATTGTTTCTCCCAATCGTATCCATATGTCCAATTCATCAAGACCATTCCTTCTTGATGAACCAAGGACTTACTAAAATCAGTATTTACACCAAAAGGAGCTCGGAAAAATTTAGGCTTCTCACCGATCACTGCTTCTACCGTCTCGTTTACTTTAATTATTTCTTCTTGTTGCTGTTCTTCACTGCTATTTTTTAAATTCGCGTGTGTTTGAGTGTGATTTCCAATAGAAAAACCTAAATCATATATCTCTTTTAAATTAGCTTGTTCTTCCTCTGAATCTATGAAATGACCATTCACAAAAAAGATAGCTGGAGCATCAAGTTCTTTTAATGTTTTCGCCATTTCGACAGCATATTTATCTGGAGCATCGTCAATCGTTAAAAGCACAGCCTTAGGATTCGCATCAGTAATTGGTTTTATCGTCCAATTTGCCTCATTAATTTCATACTTTATTTCCGAAACAGGTTCTTCCTCAATAACTTCCTCTACAGGCTTTATTTCTTCCACTTTTTCAGTTTCTTCCGGCTTTGTTTCTACCGTTTCTTTATTAACTTCATTTTTTTCTCCAAGCTCTTTTTGAACTTCCGTTGTTTCTGCATTACATCCTACTAATAAAAAAGTTAGTGCTGCGGGTAATAACCAAGTTGTAAGTTTCAATATAATCACCATATCCCTTCTATTTCCATTCTAACAGTCATAAAGAAAACCGTGTAGAGTATTTCTACACGGTTTTATCGACCTACTTATTATTTAGATAGAATATGGATTGGGTGACCCATTACTACTTCTGCAGCTTCCATTGCAATTTCTCCAAGTGTTGGATGTGCATGAATAGTCATAGCGATATCCTCAACCGTCATACCTGCTTCAATTGCTAAACCAAGTTCAGCGATCATATCAGATGCACCTTGACCTACGATTTGAGCGCCAAGTAATAATCCATCTTCTTTACGTGAAACAAGTTTTACAAAGCCTTCTGTCGCGTTAAGAGCAAGTGCACGACCGTTAGCTCCGAACGGGAACTTACCAGCTGCTACATCAAATCCTTGTTCTTTAGCTTGTGCTTCAGATAAACCAACTGTAGCTAGCTCTGGATCTGTGAAGCAAACAGCTGGAATTGCAAGATAATCTACAACAGATGATTGACCAGCAATCGCTTCAGCAGCTACTTTACCTTCATAAGAAGCTTTGTGAGCAAGTTGTGGACCCGCTACTACATCACCGATAGCAAAGATATTGCTAATGCTAGTGCGACATTGCTTATCTACTTCGATTAATCCGCGTTCTGCGAATTTAATACCAAGCTCTTCTAAACCAATTTCATCGGTGTTCGGGCGACGGCCAACTGTTACTAATACATAGTCAGCTTCCACTTTTTTCTCTTCTCCACCAACTTCATAAGTTACAACGACGCCAGTATCAGACTCTTCAACACCTTTTGCAGATGCTTTTACTACCATATCTACGCCTTTTTTCTTCAAGCCTTTTTTAACAATAGTAGTCATTTGTTTTTCGAAGCCAGCTAAAATATCGTCTCCGCCTTCGATAATTGTAACTTGTGAACCTAGGTTAGCATATGCAGAACCTAACTCAGTTCCAATGTACCCTCCACCAATTACAACTAATTTTTCAGGTACCTCTTGAAGATTTAAAGCACCAGTCGAGTTAATAACACGTTTTGTATATTTAAATGTTGGAATTTCTACTGGACGAGATCCAGTAGCGATTATCGCATGTTTAAAAGTATAAGTTTGTGCAGACTTCTCATCCATTACACGAACTGTATTTGCATCAACAAAGTAAGCTTCACCAGAAACCACTTCAATATTGTTACCTTTTAATAATCCGGAAACACCGCTAGTTAATTTTTTCACAACACTTTCTTTGAAAGCTTGTGCTTTTGAAAAGTCAATTTTAACATCAGATGCCGTGATACCCATGTCATCTGAATGTTTTGCTTGTTCAAAACGGTGACCAACTGAGATAAGCGCTTTAGAAGGGATACACCCTACGTTTAAACATACTCCACCGATATGTTCTTTCTCTACAACTACTACCTTTTGCCCAGTTTGTGCAGCACGAATTGCAGCTACATAACCTCCAGGACCTGAACCTATTACTAAAGTGTCTGTTTCAATTGGGAAATCTCCTACGACCATTTTTTACGCCTCCATTAATAATAATTCTGGACTGCTTAATAAACGTTTTATATGGTTCAACGCATGTTGGGCAGTCGCACCATCGATCATGCGATGATCAAAGCTCAATGATAATGCTAACACAGGAGCGGCTACAATTTCACTATTTTTTATTACAGGTTTTTCTGAAATTCGACCAATTCCGAGGATTGCCACTTCCGGATGGTTGATAACAGGTGTAAACCATTGTCCACCAGCAGAGCCAATATTAGAAATTGAGCATGATGCACCTTTCATCTCAGCTGGAGATAATTTGCCGTCTCTAGCTTTTGTAGCTAATGAATTAATTTCGTCAGAGATTGTAAATACTGATTTACGATCTGCATTCTTAATAACAGGCACTAACAATCCTTTTTCTGTATCCGCTGCTATCCCTATGTTGTAATAATGCTTTTGGATAACTTCGTTTGTATCATCATCATACGAAGTATTTAAGGCTGGGAATTCACGCAATGTACTTACTAAAGCTTTCACTACATAAGGTAAATAAGTTAACTTGATATTTTTCTCTGCAGCTATTTCTTTGAATTTCTTGCGATGTGCAACTAGCTCAGTAACATCCACTTCATCCATAAGCGTTACATGTGGTGCAGTATGCTTGGAATTAACCATTGCTTTTGCAATTGCCTTACGCATTGGAGATAGTTTCTCACGAGTTTCAGGGAATTCTCCTTCTAAGCTAACTGGTGCAGAAGATTTTGTTTCTTGCACTTCCTCTTTTGCTTGAGCTGGAGAAGATTTTTTTTCTTCTACTGATTGATCTCCAGATAAGAATGCTTCAATATCTTCTTTTAAAACTCGACCGTTTTTCCCTGTACCATTTACGTCTGCAATATTAACTTCATTTTCACGTGCAAATTTACGAACGGAAGGCATCGCAATTACACGAGTGTCGCCTTTTGGCTCAGGCTTCGATTCATTCGTAGATGCTTTAGCCTCTGTTTTAGTAGGTGGTTGTTGGTTTTTAGAAGCATCTACAGGTTCTTTCTCCACTTCCTTACCATCCTCTAAAGTAGATTGTACTTGAGCTTCTGTTTTTTCTTCACCACTGTGATCTCCTTTAAATTGAAGATCCTCATAGCCCGGTGCGTCCAACTTAACTAGCACATCGCCAACTACAGCAACTGTTCCTTCGCTTACCAACACGTCTGTTACTTTTCCTTTTACAGGTGAAGGAATTTCTACGACAGCTTTATCATTTTGTACTTCGCAAAGGATATCGTCCTCATCAACTTCGTCACCAGCTTTAACAAACCATTTAACGATTTCTCCTTCATGTATACCTTCTCCAATATCCGGTAGGCGGAATTCAAATGCCAAAGTGCTCACCCTTTCTATTGTTCGTTTCTTTTAGAAATTTAATACTTTCTTTGCTGTTTCCATTATATCTTTAGAGTTTGGCAACCAAACTGTCTCTGCTTGAGAGAATGGGAATACAGTATCTGGTGCAGCCACACGTAGAACTGGAGCCTCTAAGCTTAGAATTGCTCTTTCAGTAATTTCTGCTACGACGTTTGCTGCGATACCAGCTTGTTTTTGCGCCTCTTGTACAACAATTGCGCGGTTTGTTTTTTCTACAGAAGCAATGATTGTTTCGATATCTAATGGTTGAACAGTACGAAGATCCACAACTTCAACAGAGTGTCCTTCTTTTTCTAGTTCCTCAGCTGCTTTCAAGCTTTCTTGAACCATTGCACCATAAGCAATGATCGTTAAATCAGTACCTTCACGTTTCACGTCTGCTTTGCCGAGAGGAATAGTATACTCTTCCTCAGGAACTTCGCCTCGGAAAGAACGATATAATTTCATATGTTCTAAGAAAATAACTGGATCATTATCACGAATAGCGGATATTAGTAAACCCTTTGCATCGTAAGGTGTAGATGGAATAACTACTTTCACACCAGGAGTTGAAGTCATTAAAAGCTCCAAGCTATCTGCGTGCATTTCTGGTGTATGAACTCCTCCACCAAAAGGTGAACGAATAGTTACTGGCGCATTAAAAGCACCACCTGTACGGAAACGCATACGAGATAATTGCCCACTAATGGAATCCATCACTTCATATACGAAACCAAAGAACTGGATTTCAGGAACTGGACGGAATCCTTGTAATGATAGACCAACTGCTAATCCACCAATACCTGACTCTGCAAGTGGTGTATCAAATACGCGATCTTCCCCAAATTCTTTTTGTAGTCCTTCAGTTGCACGGAATACTCCGCCGTTATTACCAACGTCTTCGCCGAAGACTAACACATTTTCATCATTTTTAAGCTCAGTACGGAGAGCATCCGTAATAGCTTGAATCATCGTCATTTGTGCCATCGGTTACTTCGACTCCTTCTCTGTATAGTAAGCTAATTGCTCATCTAAGTTATATGGATTTTCTTCATACATAATATTTATTAAATCTGTTACTTTTTGTTTTGGAGCAGCATCCGCTTTTTTGATTGCATCTTTAATTTCTTCTTTCGCTCTCTCAATTACTTCTGCTTCTTTTTCTTCATTCCAAATACCTTTGCCCTCCAAGTACTTACGGAAGCGCACTAATGGATCTTTTTTCTCCCATTCAGAATCTGTTTCTGATGTACGGTAGCGTGTAGGATCATCACCAGCCATTGTATGTGGACCGTATCGGTAACAAACAGTCTCGATTAAGCTTGGCCCTTCACCTTTAATAGCACGGTCTCTAGCGTCCTTCGTTGCAACATATACTGCAAGTGGATCCATTCCGTCTACTACGATACTTGGTAAGCCCGCAGCGATACCTTTTTGTGCAATTGTTTTTGCTGCTGTCTGTAGCTCACGTGGAGTAGAAATCGCATATTGGTTATTTTGGACAATAAATACAGCTGGTACACGGAAAGCTCCAGCAAAGTTAATACCTTCGTAGAAGTCACCTTGTGAAGAACCGCCGTCCCCTGTATATGTAATAGCAATAGATTTCTTACCGCGCTTTTGCATACCTAAAGCTACTCCAGCTGCTTGGATAAATTGTGCTCCAATAATTATTTGTGGTGGGAATACATTTACGCCTTCCGGAATTTGGTTACCCATAAAATGACCACGTGAGAATAAGAATGCTTGCCATAACGGTAAGCCATGCCACACTATTTGTGGAACATCGCGATAACCCGGTAGGATGAAATCTTCTTTCTCACACGCAAAATGAGAAGCAAGCTGGGAAGCTTCTTGCCCCGCTGTTGGTGCGTAGAAGCCAAGACGTCCTTGTCGGTTTAACGAAATAGAACGTTGATCTAATATTCTTGTATAGACCATGCGACTCATTAATTCCACTAAATCTTCTTCAGATAAATTAGGGTTCGCCTGTTCATTAACGATTTCCCCATCTTCATTTAAAATCTGGAACATTTCAAACTTTTCTTCGATTTCATGAAGCGTTTTCATTGGGTCAAACTGGGTTTCTTTGTTTGAAGCCATAAAGCACCTCTCCTTTTTCTCTGTATTAAAATTTATTTACACATTGATTGGTACAATATCAATTCCATCTAAGTATACTCAAGAATAAATGCTCGGTCAATCATCTAGAACTCTATCATTTTTATATTAGAATATTATAAACATTTTATTCTGTACTAGTCGTTAATTTCATCTGTATTATATCAGTTTGAAGAAATCGCCTGATTTTTATTACACCTTTTTCAAACAGAATTTCTATACTGGTATATAAACCACCTTTTCGATATACATACCACCTCTTCTATTTTTTACACATTTTTTATTTTTATGCTCATAGAAAATCACCTTAAAGATTAATAGGATAACTCTAATAAAAATTCTAGTGATTCACTTTCCGTTACAACTCGACCATTAATAATCAGTCTCTATATGTTTTGACTCCTAATGTTGAGCTTATCGCTCACCCAGAGGAAAGCTTCTGGGTGGTGCGGAAATCAACCTTCAGATTAAAAAATTTATTTGCATCATATAAATCAACCCTCCCCTTTATCAGAGCCTAAATATAAAAATACCCCGCAAATGTTAATTATGTTACTAACATTTGCGGGGCAACTATTCATAAGGCAATCTATTATTCTTCTTTTTGAAGTGTGGAAAAAGCCTGATCTTTTACTTCATTTAATTGTTTAGTTAAATCATTAAATTCTTGAACTGCTTGTTGCACAGCTTCATTCTGCTTATTAACCTCTGCAACCTGCTCTTGAATTTTAGATACGTCCGCTTCTTCATCTAAAAGCATATTATAAAGAGCGTCTTGTAAGCTTGCAAGAGAGTTATATTGTTCAACCAACTTATCATACGAATCATATCGATTTTTAAAAGCATCTTCTACTGAACGGATACTTTCCTTTTCGGATTCCTCTTTAGCATCAGAAATAACTGACTCTAGGTCTGTAAGCTTCTCCTTTGCTTTCGAAATGGAATCTTTTTCTTTTTCTACCAGTGTCATACGTTCTTCTAATAGATTAGCAGTTGCATCTACTTGAGCACTAAGCTCTTCTTTTTGGTCCTGAGTTAATTCCATCATGCTTTGAAAATTTCCCTGTTCCTTTAACTCTGTTTCCTTCAAGGAAGTCTGAACTTCTCTATAGCCTTCTTCTGCTTCATAGATTTCAGTTAAAACATCAGATAATTTTTCCTGAGTACTTTCTCCAAAAGAGCAGGCAGACAATAGTAAAAGTGACATGAAAGGAACCACGAATATTAATTTTTTCATTCCGTAACCTCCTATACCCATTTTCAACTATAATTGTTCTAGTTACTAAATTCAACTGACTTATATACCTTTTTGTTTAGTAAAACGACATAATTCGATATAATAGAAATATGAAATTTGAAAGGACGATCAAGATGATTTTAATGCCTAACATTATTAGAGATGGACATCCTACTCTACGCAAGAAAACGGAAGAGCTTACCTTTCCACTCACTGAGGATGAAAAAGCTCTGGCACATGATTTATTGGAGTACGTTATAAATAGCCAAGATGATGAAATGGTGAAAAAATACAACCTTCGTCCTGGAATTGGAATTGCCGCACCCCAAGTAAACCAATCTAAAAGAATGTTTGCCATACACCTAATGGATGAGAACGATCAGGAAATAAGCTTTGTTGCAGTTAACCCTAAAATTATTAGCCATTCCGTAGAAAAAACATATATACCTTCTGGTGAAGGCTGTCTATCTGTAGACGAAGTTATTGAAGGGTATGTTCCTCGATATGCCAGAATTACAGCAACTGGATTTTATCCAGATGGAACTCCATTTAAGAAACGTCTAAAAGGTCTGGCTGCTATCGCCTTCCAACATGAATTAGACCATTTGAATGGCATTATGTTTTATGACCATATTAATCCACAAAATCCTTATGCGGAAATAGCAGATGCATTTCCTTACGAAAATAAATAATTAAAAAGATTGGCCTCTACGGAGACCAATCTTTTTTTACTAATAAATGCTCTGCTCCTAAAGTAACTACCATTAGTTTATATCGGACAATTTTGGCATAGCAGACAACGCCCCAAAGTTTGTAGCACAAATAGATCCAAGCTTATTCCCAAAAGCAATATAACTGATCCATTCTTCCCTAGTTTCAGGCTTACCTTCTGACTGGATTTTAGATAGAATTCCTGCCATAAATGCATCTCCAGCACCTGTTGTATCAACAGCTATTACTTTTTCAGTTGGAATATGAACCAGTTCCCCTTCGATCATGGCGTATGTTCCGTTTGCTCCTACTGTTACAAGGATTACGGAAATATTATATTCTGCTAATCTATTAAGTCCCTCTAATTGAGTATTAGCTTGAGTTAAAAAGAGAAGTTCTTCCTCCGTGATTTTAAAAATATCTACGTCATGAAGAAATGAACAAATTGTCTCTCTGCATTGCTGTTCAGTATTCCATCTTAAAGGGCGAATATTAGCATCAAACGATATTAGAGCACTAGATTTTTTTATTTGTTCTACTATTTTTTTAGTAGTCTCTCTAGCGATTGAATGAAATAATGTCCCAGAGCAAAAATGGAAAGCACTTGCTTGATTAAAAGCATTCAAGTCTATCATAGAGAAATCTACTTGTAAGTCAGGCGTATCATCTAAATAAGTATGAAAATGACGATCGTTATTTTCTGTTAAGTGCACATAAACTCCACTTATAGATTTTTCCGGGTCGACCTGTATATAAGAAAGGTCAACTCCTTCTGCTTCTAGCTCCCTTTTCACAAATTTAGAGGTATCATCTTCTCCGATAATAGTTATAAAAGAGGAAGAAGAGCCTAGTCTGCCAATACCTGCAGCTACATTTACAGTGGCTCCCCCTAAAAACTTTTTAAAGCTCTTATTTGTCTGATCCTTTGAAATATAGTCAACAAAGGCATCGCCATATACTAATACGTACTTATTACTTTGCTCTATCATGTGATACTCCTTTAAATTAGCTTTAATTGCCTCATCGCATTTACTAAACCATTTTCTGAGACATGTTCTGTAACGATTGTTGCGTGTTTTTTAAGTTCATCTACAGCATTTCCCATAGCTACACCTGTACCTACGAACTTCAGCATTTCTACATCATTTAATCCGTCCCCGAATGCAACTGCATTTTGACGAGTTTCTCCTAAGTATTCTAAAAGTATCTCAATCCCAACAGCTTTAGACATGCCCTTAGGGAGCACATCACAAGATACTCTGTGCCATCTTACAAAGGACAAGTTAGGAAATGCACGTTCATACTCCTCTTGTACTTCTTCTTCACAAAAGACAAGTGCCTGATGAATATCATTATTTAAATAAAAGTTTTCTGCCTGTCTCGGAAAACCAACCTTTAATGTTGAAATACTTTCAATTACATCTTGATGATCAGGTACATTAGAAACCATCTCATGACTGTCCATATATACTAAAGGTTGGTCTTTCAAAGCTGCAAACTCCGAAAGTTTTTTTAGCTCTTCCTTATCTATAACACCTTTATGTATGGTTTTGCCCTCAAATTGAACAATTTGACCATTATAAGTTATATAAGAATCAATTTGAAGTTGATCTACGATTGCTTTAGCAAGAAATGGCGCCCTCCCAGTAGCAATTACAGTAATATGTCCATTTTCTCTCGCTTGTTTAAACGCTTCTTCTACCCCTTCAGGAATATTTTTCTCTAAATCTAAAATGGTTCCATCTATATCGAAAATCAATACTTTTTTTTCCATTATTTTTTTCTCCCTTTTCAAGTTAAATTATTTGACTTTTCTGTTAAAATCCTTTACAAACTCCACAATTTCATATATAATACGTCATAAGGAGTGGATTGCCATGTTGAAACGCTTGAAAAGAAAACTGTTGCGGCGACTCGGCGGAATGCTCAGAAACAAAACTATTGCTTAAGTCAAATGTCTTGCCCTTCAAAATTTGGAGGGCTTTTCTTTATTTTAAATAAGTAGCGTGATAATATAAAGAGAATTGATTTATTTTGAACGTGAAAAAGGAGAGTATAAAAATGATTTATAAAGTTTATTATCAAGAAAACGCACTAGAGGTACCAGTTCGCGAAAACACTAAAAGCTTATACGTAGAGGCTGATTCAGAGCGTGAAGTTCGTTCACTTCTTATAGACCGCAAGTATAACATTGAGCTTATCCAGCTGCTTGAAGGTAACCACTTGGAATACGAACAAGCAAGTCCAAATTTCAAAGTAGAAGAGTTGTAATTCATGAAATTTGTAAAAAATGACCAAACAGCTGTTTTCGCCCTCGGCGGACTAGGTGAAATCGGCAAAAATACGTATGGCGTTCAATTTCAAGATGAAATTATTCTAATTGATGCTGGTATTAAATTCCCAGAAGATGATCTTTTAGGAATCGATTATGTGATCCCAGACTATACTTATTTAGTCAAAAATGTGGACAAGATTAAAGGCCTTTTTATTACCCACGGACATGAAGACCATATTGGTGGAATTCCTTACTTACTAAAGCAACTCAATGTCCCAGTTTACGGAAGTAAGCTAGCATTGGGTCTACTTCGAAACAAGCTAGAAGAGCATGGCTTACTTCGTCAAACGAAAATGAATGTAATCGAAGAAGACGATGTGATTAAGTTCAGAAAAACAGCTGTAAGCTTTTTTAGAACTACGCATAGTATACCTGATGCTTTTGGAATTGTGGTAAAAACTCCACCTGGTAATATTGTGCATACAGGAGATTTTAAATTTGACTTTACTCCTGTCGGCGAACCTGCAAACTTAACGAAAATGGCAGAAATCGGTCGTGATGGCGTTCTTTGTCTTCTTTCAGATAGTACTAATGCTGAAGTTCCTAACTTCACAATGTCCGAACGCAAAGTTGGAGAAAGTATGGATTCCATTTTCCGTAAAGTAAATGGTCGTATTATTTTTGCAACCTTTGCTTCGAATATCCATAGACTTCAACAAGTAATAGACGCTGCGATTCATCATAATCGCAAAATTGCTGTTTTTGGAAGAAGCATGGACAACAATATTACAATTGGACGAGAGCTAGGTTATATTACAGCCCCTAAGGAAATGTTCATTGATACAAGCGCATTAAACCGATTACCTGCTAACGAAGTTTTAATCCTCTGTACAGGTAGTCAAGGGGAACCAATGGCAGCTCTTTCTCGAATTGCTAATGGTACTCACCGACAAATTCAGATTCAGCCAGGAGATACCGTAGTATTTTCTTCTTCTCCTATCCCAGGTAACAGAGCAAGCGTTAATAGAACGATTAATCTGTTATTCCGTGCGGGTGCTGAAGTTATTCATGGTTCCTTGAACAATGTCCATACTTCTGGGCATGGCTCTCAGGAAGAACAAAAGCTAATGCTACGTTTGATGAAGCCAAAATTCTTTATGCCAATCCACGGTGAGTTCCGTATGTTAAAAATCCATACAGAATTAGCGGCAGATTGTGATGTTCCTATCGAAAACACGTTTATTATGGAGAATGGACAAGTTTTAGCTTTAAGCTCCAACGAAGCACATATCGCAGGACGTATCCCATCTGGAGATGTCTATATTGATGGTAGTGGTATCGGGGATATTGGTAATATTGTATTAAGAGATCGTAGAATTCTTTCTGAAGAAGGCTTAGTAATAGTAGTTGTTAGTGCGGATATGGAAAGAAAGAAAATTGTTTCTGGTCCAGATATTATTTCTAGAGGATTCGTGTATATGCGTGAATCTGGCACCATGATTAATGAAGCACAGCAAATGCTAAATAAACATTTAAGATTTACCATTCAAGACAAAGCAATAGAATGGTCTGAATTGAAAAACGAAATTACAGATGTTTTAAGCCCTTATTTATATGAAAAGACTAAACGCCGTCCAATGATTTTACCAATCATTATGGAAGTGTAAATAGTATAATCTAATCTAGTAGCTTTCTACTAAATATCTTCGACTGCAATCATCCACGAGGTTTTCGTGCGTGATTGCAGTCGTTTTTTAATTTTATAATTGCTTATTTATAGTAAACACGAATAATTAAAAGAGAATAATGAAAATTAAATGCTTTAGTCAATAAAGTAGTATTGATTTTCGCTCATATCTCGGACGCTTTCCGCGGGGGGAGCGAAAAGCCACCCCCCCATCGCTTACGCGCGTGGTTGTGATGTCTTATCTGTCTCCCTCCTCCCGCTGGAGTCGCCGCCTGCCGCTACAATCAATATAGAGAAAATGTTCGTGTTTAATCGGTAAAATGCTGTTTACAAAAATAATACAAAAAATTTTATGCATACAAAAAGCGAGTAGGTAAACATACCCTACTCGCTAAGTTACTTACTCTATAGTAAACAAAATGATGGAACATAGGGGACTTGAACCCCTGACCCCAACACTGCCAGTGTTGTGCTCTCCCAACTGAGCTAATGCCCCGTATAAATCATGTAATAATATTGTAAGGGAAAAAAGTAGGAAAGCAACCCCTTTTTGGGAGATTGCGGTTATAAATTGATGTCCTTAAATCTAGCTGGATAAACGAGTCTATTAAAATATCCCGTGATGGATAGGCTGATAGCATATCGCTCATCCAGCAAAAAGCTGCCAACTAATTTTTCGACAGAATGAACACTTCATTTATTTAAGAAAGAACCTTCTTTTCGAAACGATTGATATCCACGTCTGCTCCAATGATGATGAGCACATCATTCAGCTGCATCTTATCCTGTGCCTGTGGAGATACAATAATCTCTTTTCCCCTTTTTACCGCAACTATATTAATACCGTATCTAGCTCGTATATCCAAGTCCACTATAGAGAATCCAGCAATTTTTTCATTTACTTTAATCTCCATAATAGAATGCTCATCGGAAAGCTCCAAATAATCTAAGACATTGTTGGACAGGATGTTATGAGCGATTCGTATCCCCATGTCCCGCTCTGGATGAACTACTTGATCGGCTCCAATTTTACGTAACACTTTTTCATGATAATCATTTTGAGCTTTTACTGTAATTTTCTTCACACCTATTTCTTTTAGCATAAGCGTTGTAAGAATACTAGATTGAATATCATCACCTATTGCAACAATAACATGCTCAAAGTTTCTAATCCCGAGCGATTTTAAGACTGCTTCGTCTGTCGTATCCGCAATCACTGCTTGGGTTGCTATGGAGGCAAATTCATCAACTCTTTCTTGTACCTTATCAATGGCCATAACATCGGCGCCCTGCTCCATTAACTCTTTGACGATACTTCCACCAAAACGACCTAAACCAATAACAACAAATTCCTTCTGCATAGCTGCGCCTCCTAGAACTAATTGCCATTAGTTTAACACAACAGTGGTTCTACTGCTATCTAGATTTCCATCATTTTTTAAACCCATGTTTATTATTAAAAATTAGATCTCTTTTATCAAGAGGACAAGTCGCTTTTCCAACATTTGCAACCCTCTCTCGCCAGCCTGTCTGTGTCGCAGTCGGCCTTTTTTATCAAACAAATAAAAATTTGGTACAAGCTTACACTGGTACATTTCAGATAGCACCAAATCATGATCTAGACAAATCGAGTCATAAATTCCTGCAGCAGAAGCTGTCGACTTCACCAAGCTTTTACTCGCATCTTCAGGAGACCTAGGCATATGAATAGCAATGACATTAAACTGATTTTCATACTTCTCTTTCCATTTATTTATCAATGGTGGAGCAACCTTACAGGCATCACAGCTAACAGACCAAAAATAGACAAGCAAAGGCTTTGTACCTAATAACTGTCCCTTTGTCCACGATCCGTTTAACCATTTAGTCGTAATAGGAAACTCCGGTAACTCCTCTCTCAAATTCATCCATATCTCTCCTTTATCCGTCATCCATATTCAGTCTATGCAACTAAGAGACAGTTGCATCTAATAGTTGGAAAAATTTTTTTTTGTATTATCTTTAAAAAGTTGTTAAAGTAAACTTAAAGTTATGTTAAAATAAACTTTGTTTTATGGAAAAGCTCTTTATTTTACAAAAGAGAAGGAGCGTAATTACATGCAAATTGGTAGAAAAATTAAACAGTTAAGGCTGAAAAAAGGTCTAACACAGGAAGAACTAGGCGAGAGAACGGACTTAAGCAAGGGTTTCATATCCCAGCTGGAAAGAGATCTAAATTCTCCCTCAATTGAGACACTTTTTTCTATCCTAAATGTTTTAGGTTGTAAGCCTAAGGATTTCTTTGACGATGAACATAGTAGAACTAAGGTGGTTTTCCAAGAAGAGGAGCAGACTGTTTACATAGATGAAGAAAAAAAGTACAAGCTTCACTGGCTTATTTCTGAATCCAATGAAAACGATATGGAGCCAGTATTGATCACTTTTGATAAAGGCGGTCAGTTTAAAGAGTTTGAACCTTCCTTATCTCAAACTTTTATATATGTTTTACAAGGTCGCGTCGAGTTACAACTTGGCAAACAACACTACTTTGCTTCGGCTGGAGAGTCCCTCTATTTTGAAGCGGCAGATCATCATCTTTTAAAAAATGCATCAGATGATATCTCCAAGGTTATTTATGTCGTCACGAATTCTTATTTATGAAAATGGAGGGTTATTATGTCAGAGACACCTATTATTCGCTTTGAAAATGTTACTAAATTTTATGATGAGGACACAACAGTTCTTAAAGACATTAATTTTGAATTAGAGCGTGGAAAGTTTTATACATTGTTAGGCCCATCTGGTTGTGGGAAAACAACTATCCTTCGCTTAATAGCTGGTTTCATGCAGCCTTCAAATGGCAGTATTTATCTTAACGGGAAGCTAATTAACAATGTGCCAGCTAACCAACGCCAAGTAAATACAGTGTTTCAGGACTACGCTTTGTTTCCTCACTTAAATGTATTTGAAAATGTAGCATTCGGGCTACGTATCAAAAAATTAGGAAAAAAAGAAATAGAGGACAGAGTATTAGAGGCGTTAAAATTCGTTAACCTAAACGGCTATGAAAATAGAGAGATAGCAGAGATGTCTGGAGGACAAAGACAACGTGTCGCTATTGCTAGAGCTATTGTCAATGACCCTGAAATTATACTACTAGATGAGCCCCTTTCAGCATTAGACTTAAAACTACGATCCGAAATGCAATACGAGCTTCGTGAGCTGCAACAACGTCTAGGTAAAACATTTATCTTCGTTACCCATGACCAAGAGGAAGCACTTGCAATGTCGGATGAAATCTTTGTCCTAAATGCTGGGAACATTGAACAAAGTGGTACGCCTATGGATATTTACGATGAACCGATTAATCGTTTTGTTGCAGACTTTATTGGGGAGTCTAATATTGTTGAAGGAACAATGGTAGCAGATTTCCGTGTTCGTATCGGTGGCAAGGAATTTGAATGTGTAGACCAAGGTCTAAACCCAAATGAAAAAGTCGATATCGTTATTCGTCCAGAGGATTTAGAAATCACAACGATTGATAAAGGAAAAATGAAAGTTAAAGTAGATACCCAATTGTTTAGAGGAGTTCACTATGAGCTTTCCACTTATGATGAAGAAGGAAATGAGTGGTTAGTGCATTCAACTAAAAAGGCAGCCGTAGGTGAAATGATTGGCTTAAATTTTGATCCAGAGTCTATTCATGTTATGCGTCTGAATGAAACAGAAGAAGAGTTTGATAAACGCCTAGAGTCTTACGGAGAAGACGCTTATGGAAACTAAAAAAGCTAGGGCGCTTTATCTAATACCCTACTATGCTTGGATTCTGTTATTTGTAATAGCTCCAATTGCATTAATCGCTTATTATTCCTTCTTCGATTTAAGCGGAAACTTTACTTTAGATAACTATCAAAATTTCTTTACGTCTGTTTATTTAAAACTAACACTTAGCTCTTTCTGGTATGCGTTCCTAATTACTTTGTTCTCATTATTAATCGCATATCCAACAGCTTATCTTTTGACTAAAACAAAGCATAAACAATTATGGTTACTTTTAATCATCATTCCATCATGGATAAATCTATTATTAAAAACATATGCCTTTATCGGTATTTTCGGCTTATACGGCCCAATTAATGCTTTCTTAAATGTATTCGGTATAGGAGAGCAACAAATACTATTTACTGATTTCAGTTTTATTTTCGTTTCGGTATATATTTTTATACCATTTATGATTCTTCCAATCTTTAACTCACTCGATAAGTTAAATCCTTCTCTTATTGATGCAAGTAAAGATTTGGGAGCTTCTGGTTGGACAACCTTTAGAAAGGTTATCTTCCCTTTAACAACAAATGGTGTAAAGGCTGGAGTTCAAGCAGTATTTATTCCCTCTTTATCCCTATTTATGATTACCCGCTTAATCGCTGGTAACAAAGTAATTACTTTAGGAACAGCTATTGAGCAACAATTCCTCGTAACTCAAAACTGGGGAATGGGTTCAACGATCGCTGTATTCTTAATCATCTTCATGGTAATCGTAATGATTATTACAGGGCAAAGAGATAAGGGGGCAACTTCCAATGGGAAACACAAGTAAGGCAGCAAAAATATATTTAGTCCTTATTTTCGTCATTCTTTATGCTCCTATTTTTTATTTGATATTCTATTCATTTAACAGCGGCGGTACGATGAATGAATTTGACTCCTTTACTTGGGAGCATTACGCAGCAGTATTTTCTGATACTCGCTTAATTATGATACTTATAAACACAGTTATAGTCGCATTACTATCTGCTTTAATTTCAACGGCTATTGGAGTTCTAGGTTCCTTAGGAATCGTTTATATTAGAAACAAATCATTGAGAAATTCGATTTTATCGTTAAATAACGTGTTAATCGTAAGTCCTGACGTTGTCATTGGTGCGTCATTTTTAATTCTTTTCACTATGGTGGGCGTTAAGCTAGGATTTGCCTCTGTGCTTATTTCTCATATTGCTTTTAGTATTCCTATTGTTGTTTTAATGGTACTTCCAAAGCTACAAGAGATGAACAGCTCATTAATCGATGCTGCAGCTGACTTAGGTGCAACTAGAAGAGACATTTTAAGAAGGGTTATCATCCCTTTCATCAAGCCAGGTATTTTCGCAGGTTTCTTTATGGCACTTACTTATTCTTTAGATGATTTTGCAGTCACCTTTTTTGTAACAGGAAATGGTTTTAGTACTCTATCTGTTGAAATATACTCCATGGCTCGAGCTGGAATTACTTTAACGATAAATGCACTTTCAGGTATTATTTTTATCGTAACATTGTTCTTAGTTGTAGGTTACTACTTCATTAGCCAACGAGGCGGTAAAAACCTGACAGGAATGGGGATACGTAAATGAAAGAGATTGTAAGAGCAGCTGTAGCCATTATAGTTGTATGTATCGTATTATTTATCACAAACGATTATTTAGGAAAAAGTGCAAATAATGCCGGTAGTGATACTGTTACTGTCTTTAACTGGGGAGAATACATTGATCCTGAGTTGATAAACCAGTTTGAAGAAGAAACCGGATATCGTGTGGTTTATGAAACCTTTGACTCAAACGAAGCCATGATGACAAAAATTGAACAAGGTGGGACTTCCTATGATATAGCTGTCCCTTCAGAGTATGCTATTGAAAAAATGAAGGAAAATGATTTACTCTTGCCAATAGATCATTCTAAATTACCGAATCTACAAAATGTGGATCCATACTTTTTAGATTTACCTTTTGACCCTAAAAATGAGTTTTCTATCCCTTATTTTTGGGGAACAGTAGGAATTGTTTATAATCCTTCCCTATTGGAGGGACAAACATTTGAAAGCTGGGATAATTTATGGGATCCATCCTTAGAAGGCAAAGTATTGTTAGTAGATGGAGCACGTGAGGTTATTGGAATGGGATTAAATAGCCTAGGTTATTCCTTAAACTCTACTGATGAAAATGAGCTTCAGAGTGCTCTTGAAAAGCTTCAAGGCTTGACTCCTAATGTAAAGGCTATTATTGGCGATGAAGTAACGCAGCTGATGGTAAATGAGGAAGCAGCTGTAGCCCTTACTTGGTCTGGACAAGCTGCTGACATGATGTGGGAAAATGAAGAACTAGACTATTCTGTTCCTGAAGAAGGCTCTAATTTATGGTTTGATAATATGGTAATTCCAAAAACCTCCGCGAATGTCGATGGTGCTCATGCATTCATTAACTTCATGTTAGATGCAGAGGTTGCTGCCCAAAATGCAGATTATGTTGGTTATTCCACTCCTAATACTGCAGCGATGGAAATAATGGATGAAGAGGTTATCGCAGACGAGCGTTTCTATCCTACCGAAGAAGCTAGAGATAATTTAGAAGTATACAAAAATCTAGGTCTCGAAATGCTAGGCCATTACAATGAATTATTCTTGAAATTTAAAATGGGAGATAATTAATTTCAACATATTAATTATAAATTAAAACGTGAAATTAATTTTGATATGCTCCCCAATAGGTAGACAGATGAAACTGTTTACCTGTTGGGGGGTATTTTTTTTATGGCGCGAAGTAAGCTATTTTATTGAACAACCTCCCAATTTTTAATAAAATTAGTCTTCATAAATATCATTGCAGATCATTCAATCTAATCCTACTCTTACGTTCATTGTCGCGACGAATGATGACTTATCCACTTCCCCCGTCGAAAGCGTCCTCTGTATATGCTTAAACCAGCTATATCATTAATACTTTATATTGCTATTATTTATTTTACACAGTACTCTAATTGAAGAAAATTGTATAACTTTTCGGGACACGAAAGTATGTATTAATGGGAAAATATGATATTATCGATAGATGAATAATAGTACGAGAGAAAGCAGGAGTCGTTATGACAGAGAAAAGAAATAAATTCGCATTATATATTCTGATGTTCAATATGTTTATTGTAATGTCAGGGATAGGAATTGTTATTCCAGTAATGCCTTCTTATTTAGAAACTTTTGGAGTTGCTGGGCAAGCCTTAGGTTTTATTATCGCATCCTATGCCTTAGGACAATTTATATTTTCCCCATTAGCGGGTGAACTATCTGACAAACATGGAAGAAAAAAAATGATCATTATTGGCTTGATCATCTTCGCTGTTTCACAATTATGGTTTGGGATAGCTACTCAAGAATGGATGCTCTATATTGCAAGATTTATGGGTGGAGTTGGAGGAGCATTTTTAGTACCTGCAACGATGGCCTTTGTCGCTGACATCACAAGTTATGAAGAACGTGGGAAAGGTATGGGGTTCATTGGAGCTTCCATGTCACTAGGCTTTATGATTGGGCCGGCTATTGGAGGATTTTTAGCAGGAGTTAGTTTATCCTTTCCATTTTATATGGCCGCGGTAGTTTCTTTTCTTTCCGCAATAGTATCCTTAATCATTTTGCCTGATATTAAAAATGTAATAACTGATTTAAATCCAGCTATAAAAAAACGTGAAAATATTCTTACTCAAATGAAAAGCTCGATTTATACACCTTACTTTATGATGTTATTTATCATTTTTGTATTTTCTTTTGGAATCGCCAACTTCCAGGCAACCTTTTCTTTATATGTAGATCACAAATACGAATATAGTCCGCAAAGAATAGCCGCTATTTTAACGGTAGGTGGATTTGTGGGAGTGGTTATTCAAACAGTTGTCATTGATCGCTTATTTAAACGTTTTGGTGAATTAAACGTTATTCTTGTCAACTTAGTTGTGGGAGCCGTCTCATTAGTTCTATTCTTTTTAGTAGATTCCTTTTGGCTTATCTTGTTTTTAGCAACAGTCTTCTCGATTGCTACTACATTGATTAGACCAGCTGTTAATACCATCGTTTCTAAGCTCGCTGGCAATGAGCAGGGGTTTGCTGCTGGTATGAATAATGCTTATATGAGCTTAGGTAATATGATTGGCCCAGCACTTGCTGGTATATTATTTGACGTAAATATTAACATACCGTTTTTAGTAGGTGCTGTAATTTTACTTTGCACTTGGGTCATTACACTTGTTTGGGTTAAAAAGAAGAAACCTGTCATTCTATGATAAAAGCGCAACAGAGGAAACAAGCCTCTGTTGCGCTTTTACATTTTATCGTTTTTTCTTTTCTCTCACTAGCTTTTCCATATTACTGGACTTTGTTGTAGTGGAAGGGGTAATTGCTTTTTTAGGTTTCTTAAATGGTAAAATTAGCTGTTTAAATCCAAATCTCCTGATTGTTATATCGATAAAGAAAAGGATTATCGCAATTAATATTAATATCTGTCTAATAGACTGTTTTTCGGAGCTAGTGACATCCATATCTCGAAACGCCTCTGCTGGTTCACTTAAAAGTTCTCCACCAGTTCTATTTGCTATAAGCTGTAGTTTTTGGACATCTGGCTGTTGGACCTTATATTCTTCACTATAAGGAATTGATATTCCAGCTTGATAGACAGCGTCCTGTTCATTGGAAACTCGGAAAAATACAAGTCCTGGCTCGCTCTCAACCGTGACACGTGATTTTCCAGGCGCCAATGGCTCTGAACTTACTTCTAGCTCTTCCCCTTTTTCATTGACCGCTGCCACTTCTATAAAGGATGATTTTCCAGATGGATCTGTTACGGTATAGCTTCCATCACTTGCTTTTTGAATCGTATATGGCACTTCACTATAGGATGGAAGCATCCTAGAGACTGCTGTGTTCCAAAAATCTCCCCAATTATTCCAACGAGCAAAATCTCCACTCCAGGCACCGGTAGAATCAGAAGTAAAGGCAAGTGTTCTTCCTAAACCATACATCCATTCAGCTAAAACGGGATCTTCCTTCTCACTTTGTGCAATAACATTCGCAGTTTGTTTTGCAGTGGTTGCAATATATGCGTTCATCTGCGGAACTCCTTCCACAAACAAACTAGACCATGTCGGGTCTCCATAAATAGTCGGGTAGAACGGATTATCCTCTATATAGGTTCTGGAGATGATTGCCGTTTCAGTAGACATAATCGCTGGAATGGTAGATTCATCCTGTACTTCATAAAATGTTCCGCCCCCCATTTCTGCAAGGCTTTCTAATAAAGCACGGTCTGCATCCTGACCAACCGCTACAGTAGAAACAGTTATATTGTTCTCTTTTCCATCTTCTATTAAAGTTTGATAATCATTAGACGAGCTTGATTGGCCATCTGTCAGTAAGATAATATGTTTTCGCTGTAGCTTCAATGGTTGTAACTGCTCGTATGCTTGCGCAAGGCTTGAATATATTTCAGTTCCTCCCCCTGCGCCTACAGAAAGGATCTTTTCAACCGCGTCTTCCCTGTCTGTGAGTGGCTCTGTCTCAATGATCTGCCATGGTTTATCATCAAAGGCTATGAAGCCTAAATGATCATCGTCTCTTAGCATTTCTACCGAACGTGCAGCTGCCTCCTTTGCATATTCCATTTTAGAGCCAGCCATACTTCCTGACCTATCCATCACTATAATAAGTCCTAATGAAGGCAATTGTTGCTTCCCTTTCACTTCCATCTCAACGGGTAATAACTTTTCTATAGGTGTTTTAAAATATCCCCCGAGTCCAAAGCTATTTTGTCCGCCAACCATCATAAATCCAGTACCGAAATTTTTGACTGCCTGTTCGATGACGTTCATTTTTTGCTCTCCAACAAGATGCCCTGGAACGTTGTCGAAAATAATTGCATCATAGGCTAGATAATTTGATAAATCATATGGCAAGGAACTAGCAGAGATAACATCTGTAGTAATTGCCTCTTGGTCAATTACTTGAGTAATATTAGTTGTAGCACCCTCATTGGTGACAATCAGCAGTCTTGGAGAGCTCTCTACATTCGTAACACTCGTAAGCTTATTGTTCTCGATTAAGGCATCCCCTTGAACGATCACCTGTACGTCATATTTCAACAGACCTTCACCCTTAGACGTGTTCCGGAATGTAAAACTATTGGAACCCTGTTCTAAGGATACTTGTTCTCTAGATAGTAATTCATCGTTTTGATAAAGTAATAGCTCTGCATTAGTTGCCTTAGTAGCCTCTAACTCTACATTTAGCTGCTGTTGTTCTCCTTCAAAGGCTACAGGTGGTGTCTCAAATGTAGTAATCGCTACATCCTCTGATGATATTCTCTCAAGCTCCACCACATCAACAGTTACATTACTACCTGTCATTTTCATGAGTTCGTCTGCCACCGAGCCACTTGTTTCAATTCCATCGGTAAAGAGAACAATTCGTGTAGCTTTGTTGGGATCAATTATTCCAGTAGATAATTGCAACGCTTTAGCTATATCTGTATTACCAGGTAAATCCATTGGGCTGAAGACAGGTAGCTTTATATCCTCATTCGTTAATGCTATCTCTGACTGAAAATTCTCAGCGAAAGAATAAACTCCAACTAGATGTTTGTCTGTTTGAGCATCTAAGCTTTTTTCAATCCACTCAGAAACCTGTTGTTCCGTACCTTGAACAGAAGCAGAACGATCAATAAGGAAAACTACCTGTTCCTCTTTGATCGGCATTAATAGATACGGATTCGTAAGACCAAGTATTAAACAAAAAATAGCAAGCAGGCGGATAAAGAAAACTACAAGACCTTCCTTCTTCCAATGCTTTCTGTCTTTATTCCATATCCATATAAAATAAATAAGAATAGGTAGTGATATTAATAGCAATAGTGGTTGATCAACTCGTAAATCCACGACGTCTTTGCACCTCCCACTCGATAACAAACAACAAGAGCAATAAAACAATTAGAAATGGAACTAGCGAAAATTGTTCATGATTCTCGGATTGCTTATCTGTTTTCTGAGCACCAATGGAATAAGAAGCTCCTTTGGAAATTTCTTTTTCTTTTTGTGATAATGCTACCGTAAAGTATTTTTCTTTTTCACCTGAACGTATAACATACACACCGGGCTCCCTTGGTGCCATAAAGGCTCCTCCATTTTCAATAGAATATAAATAGGAGTCCTCCATCGTATATATTTCCCATTCGTTCGTCGTACTGCCTAACGATTGAGGTTTTCTTTCATTTGGAGTAAATGTTCCTAAATATAGATTACTATTGGATAGCTGTTCTTTTACGCTCCACATAAATAATGGGAAGGAAGGACTTAATGGCCAATCAGTCATTTGTATATCGGAAAGCACGACTACATCGCCTTTGGGTGATACCTGTATAAAGGGCTTATTATCGACCGTTGCAATTGTAGAATAGCCTTCTACTCCTGGGTATACACTGCTCACATAAATATCCGATAAATCAGCAAAAGAAAATAACGGGTGCTCCACAGTTTGAACATTACCGTTCACTTCGATTGGTGTCACATCATTTCTTCCAATAAATAAGGCTGGTCTTTCCATTTGATCTATCAAACCAAACTGATTGGTAGCGAGAATACCTTCTTCTTTTACTAAGCTTACCTGCTCCGATGGTATACTGCTCATTTCAATCCCTAGTGATTGAAATGCCGTACGAACCAATGTATGTAGCGAGCTATCTATGTAAATCTTAGAAAGCTGGTCTTGCATAAATACAACCATTTCATTATCTAGGAGATAATCATCAGAAACATCAATAGTAGCTTTAAGAAAGCTTGCCTCCTCCAACTCATTAAAAGAAAGAGTCACCGTTTCTCTAGGTGGCAAAATAACCGCCTCTTTTATAATATCCTTCTCTCCATTTGATACGGTTAAAGAAGCATTTTGTTCTTCGTTCGTTTGATTGTCAATTTGGACCAATGCTGAAGTTCCGTTTTTCATCTTTGTAGCCCCAAAACGTTTAATGGATATATTATCCACTTCCGCTGGCTGTCCAATAACATTCCAGCTGACATTTTCATAGTGTAGGGGTAGTGTCTGTTGATCAAGCTTGTCCGTGAATACATAAACCGAAGTATCTTTCGTTTGAAAAAAAGATTGAGCAAAATCTAGTGTTTTGGAAAAGGCCTCATCCTCATATGTCACTTCTAATTTATTTATTTCATTTTTTATATGATTTATATTTGTTTCTTGTTTTAATACAGCAGTTGGTTCATTTCCTGTAGTAATAAGGGTGAACGGCTTACCAGATAACTGCTCAATCATATCAAGCATTTCTTGTTTATGAAGGTCAAATAAATTCGTATTATTAATATTTACTTCGATACTAGCGGATGTATCTACGACAAAGATAACCTGCTCTCCTGCAAGTGCTTCTTTTTTCCAATAAGGCTGAATCAGTGCAAGAACAAGTAAAATCATCGCTAACATCTGAAGATAAAATAAGGCATTTTTTTGAAGGTGCTGTAAATAAGGAGAGGCCCTCGTTTCTTTCATTACTTCCTCCCAAAAAAGCGTAGATGAAACGGATTGCTTCTTATATTTTTTTCGGAAGAAATAATAAAGGAGAACAACTACTGGAAATATTGCTGTCCATAAATATGGTAATTGACTAAAACCCAAATGTACTCACCTCACTGCACCCAATTTGCTCTTAGTAGTTGATGAAATAGGACATGAGAAATGCCCTCATCTGCATTGACCTGTATTAGTTTGATACCGAATTTACTACATAACTTTTCTACAGCAAGTTGATGTAGCTTTCTTTCCTCATTGTAAGAATCTATTACTCTGGAAGACATAGATATATTTAATTGTTGAGCGGTTTCTACATCCTCCAACTGCATATCACCAGAAAAAGATGGGGTTAACTCCTCATTCGTAACAATTTGTAACAGTCGTATATCACCCGCAAAGCGAGGTAGTTTTTGTATAAGAGTTCTTAAATGCTCTATGTCCTCCAAGCAATCCGTAATAAGGAATAATACAGTACTGTCTTTCGGCAGAAAGGAGATTGCATTTTTAGCAAAGGAGTCTACCATAGACGGCGGATTCAAATCGGTTATTACTTGTGCAAACGCTTTACGGTAGGTTGCCCCTTTTCTTCTAAAAGGAGGAACTTTTTCATTTGAAACCATGGAAAAGGTAAGTCGATCATCTCTTTGAAGTACAAGGATACCTAGGGAAGCTGCTAATTGCCTAGCAAAATTCCATTTTACTTTTTCTCCCATCGATTTTGAGGAGTCAAGTAGAATATGTACTCTCATTTCCTGTTCATCTAAAAAACGTTTGATAAAATACTTATCTGTTCTAGCATAAACATTCCAGTCAATTTGACGAACATCATCTCCAGGCGTGTATTCCCTGAAATCTGAGAAGTCTAGAGAAGCACCGAATCTTTGGGAGCGATGAGACCCTTTATGCTGTCCACGTAGTTTAGATTTGGTTGCTATAGACAATCGACTTAGCTTTCCAGTCCAATCTTTTGGGATCAAGTAATCCTTACTCATACACTTTGTCCTTGCTTCACTGTTTGTAAAATAATTTCAATTAAGTCATCCGTACTTTTACCTTCTGCTTCCCCCTCATAGTTAAGCAACAAACGATGTCTTAGTACAGGCTTTACTACGGTTTTAATATCTGCTATCGAAACGTGATAACGTCCTGAAACCAAGGCTCTTGCTTTTGCTAGTTTAATAAGGCTTTGCAAACCACGAGGGCCGCTCCCATATTGAACATATTGCTGAACTTCTGGGACGACAGAAGATTCCGGGTGAGTAGCTGCAATAAGATCAACTGCATACTCTAACATGTCATCCGCAATCAATACTTCCTTAACCATTTGTTGAGCAATAATCAGATCTTCTGCATTCATTACTTTGTTCAAACGAATATCTTGGCTTCCCGTAGTTCTCTTTGTAATTTCTATTAACTCATCTTTAGTTGGATAGGAAACAATTATCTTACATAAAAATCGATCCATTTGTGCTTCTGGCAATGGATAAGTCCCTTCCATTTCAATTGGATTCTGTGTTGCTAATACAAAAAACGGTCGATCCATCTTCTTGGTGTCTCCGAGGACCGTAACAGTCTTCTCTCCCATCGCCTCTAAGAGGGCACTTTGAGTTTTAGGAGTTGCACGATTTATTTCATCTGCTAAAACCATCTGACTGAATATAGGTCCTTTTTGAAAACTAAATTGTTGTTTTCCGCTCTCTAATCGTTCTATCATACTAGTCCCCGTAATATCAGATGGCATGAGGTCAGGGGTGAACTGAATACGTGAAAAGGAAAGGTCAAGTACTTCAGAAACTGTACGGATAAGCATAGTCTTCCCAAGTCCTGGCAATCCCTCTAAAAGTGCATGACCATCTGCTAAAACACAATAAATAGAAAATTCTACTGCCTCTTTTTGTCCAACAATAAATTGACCTATTTCCTGGCGAACCGTTTCTAAACGTTTACTCATATTGATATAGTCTTCAGTTGTTAACTCCATAGTTTCCTCCATTAATCGTTATTTTCTACGGATGAGAAATAATCCTGAACAATCCTCTGTAAATCAGAAGGGAGCTGCATTCTTTCCGAACTCTTTAAATAGGAGTCCGTGTATTCATTGATGACTTCCTCGTATGATTTAACCGTACCTCTAGTTGTCGGTGCTTCTGCTGGCTCTTCACTAGAAGAGTCACCCTCGCCAAGGCTTCCACTGTCTACACTCGTATCTCCCGTACCACCTATTCTAGATGGAATAGAAAGGAGGTCCCTTCCTCCAGAACCCTTACCAGCGCCTTGTCCTCCTGAACCTTGGCCTTGACCTTGACCTTGACCTTGCCCCTGCCCTTGGCCTTGACCTTGCCCTTGACCTTGCCCTTGACCCTGTCCCTGACCTTGACCCTGGCCTTGCTGTCCTTGGCCTTGGCCTTGCTGTCCTTGGCCTTGTTGGCCTTGACCTTGCTGTCCTTGACCTTGCTGGTTATTGTTACTGTTATTATTTGAATTTGTATTACCTTGTGCTATATTGTTCGAGGAAAATGGAAGCTTTTTCCCCATTTTACTTAGAGTAGAGTGAGCAGATGCTGAACTTTTTGCTAATGCGCTATTCGACTCCTTTAAGGAAGCAAGCTCTTTTAGCTCTTCCTCATTCAAAGCGGAGCCCTCTGATCCATCTGAGTTAGCCATATTTTTCTTTTCTTCTAATTTTTGTTCCTTAAGAGCAAGCTCCTTTTGTTTTTTTATAAGTTCTCTCAATGCTTCTTCAGCAAGTTCTGTATCCTTCAATGATTCCCTTAATTCCTCTAAATCCTTTTTTACTGCTTTAGATAAATCTTTTTTCTCTAGTTTCTCTACTTCCTTCTTTATATCACTTATTATTTGTTTTTCTTGTTCAATATCTTTTGCTTCTAATTGAGTAGTCGCGGGAAACGTGTATAACAAAAGAATCGCCGCACATGACATGACTAACCCGACCATCCATTTTACTTCAAAATAATTCTTTTTTCTTTTTTTAAATGCCTCAAAAGCTACTCCCCCACTAGTTTCAGCTTTGCGCAAAATACCTTGAGCGAGGGGGCTTTTATTATGCATAAATGAAACGGCAGTCATTAGAACATTATCAGGGAAATAAGCATCCAACTGTCGAAGAGCTAATTCCTCCTTTGGTCTTTTCCAAAATGCCCATCCTAAAAAAATGGCAAAAACAAGAGATGCTAAAGACCAGGCATAAATTGTGTAATATGGTAAGACAAACAAGCGAGATATTAGGAAAATGATAGCAACAGAAAGAAATCCGTAAAATAGAGCTCCTTGAAGCATTCTAAAATAGTGTTCAATTGCTAGGCTATATTTAGCTTTTTTAATCCACTGGATTAATCTGTTATTGTTCTCCATTTATAGTACTCCTCACTTAGATTTCTTCATATTTACACGTAATTTTCTTACAGCTATAAAAATTGCTAGTACGGTTAGTAATACATAAAAAATTGCATATCCTGCCCATATTGGAAAGTTTATATTAGTTGTTTGACCGATAAAGCTTTCAGAACTGGACATTGTTAAATTTAACATTAGGACAACTGGATTGATCGTTGCAAAAAAATGAGCTATTGGCTGAGGAGAAGTTGCTAGTGCTCCCGTAGCCATACTGTTCATACCAGTAAGGACTAGATAAATAAATCCAGTTACCCCTGCAAAAAAAATCATCGTCCCATAGGTAGCAATCATAGAGACAATTGTTTTCCTAATAATAGTGGAATACATAATGCCTATACTGCCAATTGCCATCATAGTTAAGAAGAAAAATAAAAAGATTAAGCCAAGCTGTCCAGGTGAAACTCCACCAAATAGGAATACGAAGCTATAGACAGGCAAGCCTGCGACTAAAAGTAACAATAAAAAAGCAATAGATGAAGAAAGCTTTCCTATAATAATTTGAAAAGAGGTTTGAGATGTTGTTAACAATATATTCAAGGTTTGCTTCTCACGCTCCGAGCTAATAGCTCCAGCAGTAAGACCTGGTGTGATGAAAAGAATAAGACCGAGCTGAATATAGGTAAGCATCACAAACATAAAGAAACTTTCTTCTGGTCTAAAATACCCTGTGCCTGTAAATGAGGTCGTTAGTAGGATAAAACCAAATACAAAAATTGACATAGCAATGAGATAAAATAAAATACCTGTAAAGCTTTTCAGAGAGCGAAAGCGTAGTTTAATCTCTTTTATAAGTACCGGATTATTTAAAGCTTGTTTCAACTTACTTCGCCCCCTTCGTAATTTCCATAAATACATCTTCTAAATCTGTTTCTGTTTCAGCAAAAGATATGATTTTCAGGCTTTGTTCTACTGCCTTTTTAAGTAAATTAATCTGGTCTTCTTCTGATCCTCTATAGCTAAACGTAATAGCATTTTTCTCTGGGTGGCTCTCTACCTTAGATGCAAAAGGGTCCTCCTCAAAGAAAGTTGCTGCATTTTCAAGCAATCCTTTTACTTTGACAGTAATATGTCTTTCACCAGCAAGCTGAGCTTGTATTTCTTGTACCGAGCCATGAGCAATTAGCCTACCACCGTCAATGACTCCAATCTCATCACACATTTCAGCGAGCTCGGGTAATATATGAGAAGAAATTAAAATGGTTTTTCCCATTTCCTTCAACTGTCTTAATATATCTCTCATTTCGATACGTGCACGTGGATCTAGGCCAGATGCTGGTTCGTCTAATATCAATACCTTTGGATCATGGATCAATGCCCTAGCTAGGCATAAACGCTGTTTCATCCCTCGAGAAAGAAGATCTACATATGCATAACGCTTATGCGTTAAGTTCACTAATTCAAGTAGCTGAGGTATTAAAACCGCTCTTTCAGCCTCTGGAATACCATAGGAAGCACCATAAAAATCCAAATATTCATTCGCTTTTAGTTGATCGTAAACTCCGAAAAAATCGGGCATATAGCCAATCTGTTTTCTAACCTCGTGAGGGTCTGTCTTAACACTTTTACCATTAACAAAAGCTTCCCCCGAAGTTGGTTGTAATAGAGTAGCAAGAATAGAAAAGGTTGTAGATTTGCCTGCACCATTTGCTCCTACAAATCCAAAAACAGTGCCCTCGTGTAAAGTTAAATTTAAATCATTCAAAGCGTAAAAAGAGCCATATTTTTTAGTTAATCCCTTAATCTCGATCATTACTTAACCTCCCCTTTCATGCGAACCTCTGGAAGTCGTGTATAAGAATTTCCATCAATAGAGTCCTTCGTCAATTTATATATAATTACTCCATCTTTGTTAATATAGTCGGAAATGTTTTCTTTTATAGTAAATCTGCTTTCATCTACTGGCTCATATGTTTCTGATTTATTATTCCATAGCTCGATTGTTTGCGAGTTTCGATCCGTATTAGCTATTTGTAATTGGGTATAAGTTACGTCTTCTACTGCTATAGTTTCTGGTAGCTTCCATGACGTAATGTATTCTCCGTCATCTAAATACCACTCGAAGTTACTATTTTCCATTGGTTCCATGTATTTACCCATAGCATCTGCTTCCAGATTAACCGTAAAGCTCGTGGAAGGAAGAGTAAAATCACCTGATATAATAGTTTCTGCCTCAAATGGTTGTATCAACAAATGAAGTGCAGACATTTCTACCTTTTTATCTTTCAGCTCAATTGGTAGTACATTATCCTCCACGAATGCAGTAATAGCAGGTCTGGCTGCTTGTTGTTCCATAGTTTTACTCGTCGAATACAGAGACTTTTTACGTTGTGTTATTAAATCGTCTTGATTCGCAGCATTCTGGCCCCAGCTACCACCATTATTAATATAAGGATTAGAAGTTGGACTTAGCATAATCGATCCTATGTCCTTATTGACTTCCATTTGTCCCCCAGGCTCTAAGTCTCCTAGCTTTATTAATTTGGAACCAGACCAGATAGAAACGTCTTTAAGTGCAAATGGGAAGCTATTAGTTATAGTACCTGATAGTTTACTTGCCTCAACTCGAAGATTCGAATCTATTTTACCTACCTCAGGAATATATGTTTCTCCGTAAAAAGAAGAAACAGACCAATATCCAAGGTCTCGGAATGTTAGCTCTGAGTTTGAAGCACTCTTCTCAAGTATTACGTTTTCATGAATGTTAACGGTTTCGCCTGTAAAGGAGTTGTACGCTCTATTTGCAACCATAGACGTACTATTTGGAGACGTAAAAGCAAACTCTCCCCCTTTGTTACTTAATATCGATTCTGCATAATACCCACTAAGACTGCTATCTTCATTCACATATAAAAACGAGGATTGTTGAACTTGTGGCTTGGCAATGCGATCCTTTGCACCGTAACCGAATATGGCAGCGGAAGTTATAATAGCAAGTAACGGAATAATGCCCCACGCATATTCTCTTTTATCTTTTCTCTTCAATATGAGGTAAAGTAAAGGACCTACTAAAAGCATATAAATAATTACAATTCCTATCATTAAAGGAGTCGATACTTTAAAAGAAGCAAAAAGAGAATTGGTGTTACCAATATCGTGAACTAATTGATCCTTTAGGTTATTTCCATACATATAATTATTAGATTGCGTTTTTATTGGATTCAGTATCTTTTTCATTAACTCTGGATACGCTTCGTCTTTTGCGAGAGGGGTATCACCTAAAGAAAAGGTTGTTTGTATAATTGCCCCTTTTCCTAACTTTTTTTGGCCAGCCAGTAATGTTCCATCTAAATTAATTAAGGGCTGTGAACCTTCAGTTAAAGTAGCCTCATATACAGTTAAATCATTTGATAATACCTTTTCTCCAGTTATAGAGCTTACTGTTTGGGGTGAGAGACTTTTGGTGGTCGATTGCAATTGGAAAGGTAAGTATTCTGCTAATAATCCAAGTTCTGCGGACGTATTATCGGATGCCCCAGCAATAATATTCCCCCCTGAACTAACATAATCAACTAGTGCCTGTTGCTGACTATTAGAAAGGTCTGCCAACACATACTCATCTATAAATATGTAATCTGCCATCTGCCAAGCTATACCTTCCGTCGGATAAGTGAAGTCACTTAACTGACTTAAATGGACTACTTGACTATTCGATTGTTTAAAACCATTTAAAAAAGTTAAACGGTCTGCACTATTAGTCATAGTCAAATAAAAAGTCGTGGATGGGTCCATAAAGTTTACTTTTAAATTCTTGGAGCCTTTATAGTCGATTGATTTCCCTTTTTCCCAGCCTCCTTCATAAAAGTGTACAAGCTTTGTATTGGAGTTGGAGTATAAATAGTCGTCACTTAATCCCGAAGCGGCAATTTGAACTGTCTTTGTTTCGTTAGCACCAATTTCAAATGGAATTGCCTGTCCATTTCCTAAATTATAAGATTCGAACATATCAAGCACGATATCCCCCGAAAAAGCATCACCTGAATTTTCTACAGTGATCGTTATTGGAAGTCCCTCTCCGTACTTTGCCTTACCGTCAAAACCTAGAGTAGTCTTGACCTTTAAGCTTGGAGCTGCTGAGGCATCTAAAGGTTGAATACAAAAAATGATAAAAAGTGCTGCGATTGCCAAAGCAAACTTGCGTATCTGCATATTTTTTCCCTCCTATTATTTATATCTTTTAGTACGTTTCTCACCCAAAAAAGTTCCTTTAGTGGAATTTCTTCGCATGCTCATTCACAATTTTTACAAATGCCTCAACTTGTGGAAGTTCAAATGAGCTGTCATACCCGATTAACCAAGTATCCCTTGTAAGTTCAAACTCTTCTTCATTATTAGTTAACGGGATCTTATTTACATCCTCATGGCCTGTCAGTGTAATGGAAGGTAAAATAGCATATCCAATACCATTTAAAGCCATTTGCTTGCACGTTTCAATTTGATCTACAATTATTTGACGCTTCGGGTTTACAGAAAAGTGTTTCTGCCACCACTGCTGAATTTCTTGATAATAGTTCGAATCACTTTTAAATTGGATAAAAGGCTTTTCTGTTGTTAGCACATCATCTATGCTGGTCATTTCTTTGTCTACTAAATACAGAGTATCTCTAAATAAGTGCATTTTGCTCCCTTTCCAATCCGTTTGGCCTCGAACAATGCCTATTTGAGCTTCTCCATCATAAATGGCTTTCACAATTTCTGAACTCCAACCGGTTAACAAAGAAACCTTAGCCTCTGGATACGTTTGGACAAAATCCTTTAATACCTTTGGGAGCCAATTTTGACCTACTATAGAGGCACATGCAATTTTTAATGTTCCATGCACCTTAGAGCTTAATGATTGTAAAGTCTCAAAAAGTTCTTCTCTTTGCTGAAGTATACTGTTAGCAAATTCAATAACAAGTTCTCCCTCAGGAGTAGCTGTTAGACCCTTTTGAGATCTTAAAAACAACTTTGTTTGCCATTCCTTTTCAATGGTTTGCAGACGTAAGGATAAAGCTGGTTGAGAAAGAAAAAGTCGCTCTGCAGCCTTACGCATATTTTGTTCTTCAGCTAATGTTTTGATAATAAGATAATCTGAATTCATTTATTGACCCTCTTTCTTTAAGTTTGGTTACTATTTCAATTGGTTCATATTCCACAGGAGAATTTACAAGCATGTATTTATACTTACTGCAGGACTTATCTCTCTCATTCATCTCGTCATAGTTATTCCATGTTACTCCTTACAATTGAGATTACTTTATCGGTATAGTACTTAGTCATCTTAATTGTATACTTTATTTCTTTTATTAAGTAATCTAATTTAATTCTAAAGTCATAACAATCGTACGGAAAGAGAAATAGGGAATTTTTTTCAACCAAACACGAGTATTTTATTCTTTTTTATCGTAGCTACAGGGTGCGACTTAAGAAATTTGAAGGAAATCTAAATAACTCCAATTATTTTGCCCACAAAATAAGACACTTACTGTTCACCCCAACCAGTAAGTGTCTTATTATTATGCTTAGCTATTTATATTAGATCATTCTTGAGGTTCCTGGGATTGGTATAAATACTTTTTCATCTGCTTTAAAATAACTCTTCTCGTTAAAATACCGATAAAAGTACCCTCATCATCTACAACACATACATATGGGTTATTGACTAAGAGATCTAAACCTTTTTGAAATTTTTCATTCACGTGAATAGAAGCAATATCCTTTTTCATAATTTGATCAACCTTTAAATCAGGTAATCGTTCATATTCAATATGTTCAAGTCCAAGTATTTCATCTGTAATTTGTTGAGTACTAACAAGTCCTTGCAGACGATACTTTACGTCTAGGACTGGGATTGAAGAATAACCCGTCTTTGTTAACACAAGCAATGCATGTTCTGCATTATTTCCTAATTGCACATGAGCAACCTTATCTGCTGAAATAATGTAATCCTTAATAGGAATTTGCAAAAAGTCCTTACTACTTACAAATATCATTGAATCCTACTCCTTTGTCTGTTTTCCTAATTGGAAAACACAACCTATAAAACTATGATAGCATATGAAAGGAATAAAAAACTATGAAATCGCTTACAACATCTCATTATTTTTAAATTCAAATGAGGACATCGCTAATCAAACATCTCTAAAGATGTTTCGGTATAAGAGGAATTTAGCGCAATACTTTACATGCCCGCTATTATTTTTTATGGAATTCATCATTTTCAGATGAAGTTAACATTTATTTTAAAATGGAAATTGATTTAACCATTGTCCACCGTCTAGCGTTACTATTTCTCCATTCATATAAGCAGCTTTGTCTGACATCATGAATGTTGCAAGATCGCCTATTTCTTCTGGTTTACCTAAACGCTTTAGAGGAACGGCTTGAATTGTTCTTTTAGCAGCTTCTTCTGACTCCCAAAGCTTCCCTGCTCCACCCGTGCGTTCAATTGGACCTGGGGCAATCCCATTTACTCGTATACCGTATTTACTTCCCCACTCCACAGCAAGTGTTCTTGTTAAGGACATCACGCCTGCTTTTGCGGCAGCAGAATGAGCTACCCCAGCCCCTGCTCCCCAAGCATAGGTTGCAAGCATATTAATAATAGAACCTTTCGTTCCTTTATTTATCCAGTAGTTACCTACAGCATTTGAACAATAGAAAGTACCGTTTAGTACAATATCGATTACAGCCTTCCAACCATTTGGTGAAAGCTTCGAAGTCTCGACAATAAAGTTGCCTGCTGCGTTATTGACTAGGCCATCGATGCTACCAAATGCCTTATCCGTAAACTCAACCATTGCTGCAACATGCTCAGGATCTCGTACATCCATTTGAAATACTTCCACTTGTTCCCCATTCTGAGCGATCTCTAATTTTGCATTATCTAGCTTTTCCTTATCCCTACCAGTAATGACGACATTTGCCCCTTCGGCTACGAAAGCCATCGCCATATATTTCCCCATCCCATTAGAACCACCAGTGACAATAATCGTTTTCCCCTTTAATAACAATGAAAACACACCCCTTTTAAAATTGAATGAACATTCACTCAATATTTTATCATACCCTTCTAAGAAAAGCACTATGGCTTGTTAGAGTCTATACTAATAAAAAAAGACCCATAGAAAAGAGCTTTGTGCTCTCTCATGGGTCTACAATTTTTATTGATAATTCATATATGATTTGTTAATATCCTCTATCGGGATAGGGCGACTAAAAAAGAAGCCTTGAGCTTTTTGACAGTTCGCTGCTTTTAAGATTTCCACCTGGGTATTTTTTTCTACTCCTTCAGCGATTACTTCCATGCCTAAGCTATGAGCTAAACGAATAATCGTCGTTGCAATAGCAGCGCTTTTTTCGTCGGTTTCCATGTCTTTTATAAAGGACTGATCAATCTTTATAATGTCGATTGGATACTTTCTTAAATAACTCAGGGAGGAATAACCGGTTCCAAAATCATCAATTGAAATAACGACTCCAATATCCTTCAATTCTTTTAGAATAGTGAAAGTATTCTGCAAGTCGGTCATCGCACTTTCTGTAATTTCTACCTCTAAAGAAGAGGCAAGTATATTGAATTTCTTAATTTTATCTCTAATCTTAAAAGCAAAATTATCTTGTTTAAATTGTTGAGGTGAAATGTTGACTGCTACTCTCGCCATTCGGAAGCCCTTATCTTGCCATTGCTTTAACTGTCTACAAACCTCATCCAAAACCCAATCTCCGAGCTTGAAAATAATTCCTGACTTTTCTGCGAGAGGGATAAATTGCATAGGAGAGACATATCCAAACTTGCGATTATTCCAACGTAGCAAAGCCTCGAATGAATTTATCTCACCAGTCAATAGATTGACCTGTGGCTGATAATGTATAGACAACTCGTCTTTTTCAATTGCTCTTCTTAAATGTGATTCCATCAATGCTGCATTTGGAAAAGACAAATTCATCTGTTCCTGAAAATATCGATAATGAGCTCTTCCTCTATCTTTTGCCACATATAAAGCCTGATCAGCCTTTAACAATAACTCATCTCTTTTTTCTCCATCATAAGGGAACATCGATATTCCTATAGAGGCTGTACCAAAATACTCTTGATGATCTAAATAAATCGGTTTGGCAAGTTCCGTTAATATATTTTCCGCAAACGCACTAGTATCTTCCTTTGTTTTCCCCTTTAATAAAAAAACAAATTCATCTCCACTTTGCCTATATAAATTACTCGCCTTATCAATATATAAACTTAAACGATCTGCAATTTTTTTTAGTAACTCATCACCATATGTATAACCCAATGATTCATTTATTAATTTAAATCGATCAAGGTCAATTCGTATAATAGATATTTCACTATTTGTTTTTTGAGCGTCTTTAATATTTTCATGTAAGTGTTCTTTTAATGCTCTTCTATTCCATAAGCCCGTCAAATGATCATGGTAAACAAGATAGAATAATTGCTCCTGCTCCTCTGTATCACTTACCGTATTTCGCAGAACTATATGAAGTCCACTTACAGTTCCACCAATTACTATAGGAATTGCTTTTAAATCTGTACTTATAAAATGGCCTTTTTCGTGTTGTATCAAGCAATTCTGCATTTCGGTAGCTTTGCCCGTCTTTACATGGCTCATAATATTGCGGAAGCTCCACAGAGATTCTTCTCCTACAAATGTTTCAAATGGTATATTTAATAACTCATTCGACTTATATCCATAAACTGTGTTTATTATTTTATTGGCGTATTGAATTTTACCTTCTTGGTCAATAACTAATATGGTGTCTAGATTGTGTTCTATTAACGAATGATATTTTTCTTGAACCTCTAATAAGGGATCAAAATGGGATTTTGCCGTTTGATCAACCATCAACAAACCATATATTTCTCTTGTTTTTTCTCCCATTGACGCTATTGTAATATCAAACGTATAAACTTGGTCGTTTAATATAATGTCAAAGTCAGGAAAGACTTTCTGCTTGGCTCCTTCTCCAAAAAGTGGTTCTAATTGAATCCATAATTCTTGAGTGAAATTATTTAAATTTATCGCACTTTTTAAAAATTTGTTGGCACTTTTATTTGTATAAATAATTACATGAGAACCATCTTCCTTTTTTTGCAATAGGCAAGTTATCAGGTTGGGTTGTTCATGAATCATATCTGCTAAGTAATCATCCATCTTAAGCTGTTCGTAATTGTTCATGTTAGCCTCCATAGCCTCGTATAAGACATATTGCAAAATCAACACACTGCACTCTCTTTTGTATCGTCAAATAATGGTAATTTTTAATAAAAATACTATTAAATATTTTTATATAATATTTTTTTGATTTGTGTACACAATTAGGTCATTAGTTGGTATGATAGTATGTATAGTAAGAGTAAAAGAAAGGAGTGTACTTATTATGACTACTGAATCAGACAAGCAGTTAGCGACTGCAATATATACAGTTAATAGGCATGCAAAAACTGCTATAGACAACAAGCCCCTTTATGAGCTGAAAAAATTAGCTATTCAAAAAATGATTACAGAAAAAAAAGCTAGTAAAATTGGTCTTCATTTTGTGCGTAATCCTAGAAATAGCCAACAGCAATCCTCCGTTTTAGTTCAGTGTGCTGACTATTATTTCCACCTTCTTCCGGTTAAAGAAGATTTTAAAACATTACCACATCTCGGTCATTTAGATGATACTTATAGAAACCCTATCAGGAAAATGAGTATAAGAATGGCTAAACAATTATTAACCGATTATATAGGACCTCCAAAAGCTACTAAAAGCAAGTCCACTAATCACTCTACATCTTGTACTGCGAAGTTTGCTCGTGTTTCCAATAGACGCCCAAGTAAGATGAAATCTTACCTAGATCGATAAAATTTCGTAGAAGCAAACACTTTTATCAGTCAAAAAAGTGTATTTCTTCTTCCTTATAATGTTCTAGTTACCTAACCCTATTTTAACGCTGAGTAGTGTATATTTGATTTAATATTATGGAGAGGGATTCTCATAGCTAGCATTAGCTTTGAGAATCCCTCTTTTAATTCCTATATATTGTTACAGTATATATTTATCAATTTTTAAAACTAGTTCAGTAATTTCTGGTTTACTCACTTGATCTTCTGCTCCTACTAAGTCACCTTTGTGTCTAAGATCGTCTGTAATCAGACTTGAAAAAATGACTACTGGCAGTTTGGCTAAATTACTATTGGTTTTAATGGATTTTGTCAAAGCATGCCCATCCATCTGCGGCATTTCAATATCGGTTACGATCATTTGAACATGTTCCGATACATCTGGAGAGACTTTCTCTAATTCCTCCAGGTATGCTAAAGTATCCTTCCCATTCTCAAAGAACTCGAGGTTTACATACCCCGCCTCATGCATAGTATCATGCAATAATTTCCTTAACAAAGGTGAATCTTCTGCAATTACAATTTTTTTGTTAGATCTTTCTCTTGGGCCTAATTTCTTCACCGAATCTATACTCATTCCTGATTCAGGATTTATATCCACAATAATTCTTTCAAAGTCTAATAATAAGAGCATGTCTTCGTCTCTTTTAATAACTCCTATTACGTGGGAAGATCCTCCTTGATATAGGGAACCAGGCTTTTCTATTTGATCCCATGATATACGATGTATTTGAGTTACATTGTCTACGTGAAATACAGCCTTTTGTTTATTAAATTCCGCAACAACATATTTTTGTTGCTCAGTTGTAGATTGCATGGGCAAACCTAAAACTTTACTCATATTTATCACGGGTAGAACATCACCTCGTAATTGAATAATGCCTTCCACATGCGGATGTGCAAGAGGAATAAAAGTTACCGGGATAGGTTGAATAATTTCCTTTACTTTTATCACATTAATGCCAAATCTATTTGAACCTACTTGAAACTCTACAATTTCTAACTCATTGGTTCCACTTTCTAGTAATATTCCTTTGTGGTCATTCACAAAAAATCTTCCTTTCCACACTCACGATTATACCAATTGTATCATACAGAGGTAAAATATTACTATATCATTCGTATAATTTTATTAGTGCTTGAGTACCTTTATCCTCATATCCGTCACTTATTAATTGGTCATATAATGACTTCGCTAACTCTAACCCAGGTAATGTCAAATTCATTCTTTCTGTTTCCTCCAAAGCAATTTTCATGTCTTTAACAAAATGCTTGATAAAGAATCCCGGCTCTAAATCACCTTTAATCATTCGAGGTGCTAAATTGCTTAATGACCAAGAACCAGCAGCACCAGTAGAAATTGCTCTTAATACTTGTTCTAACTCCAACCCAGCTTTCTTTCCGTATGTAAGTGCCTCACAGACTCCTATCATATTAGATGCAATCGTTATTTGGTTACACATTTTAGTATGTTGTCCAGCGCCCGCAGTTCCCTCATGTAGAATGGTCTCACCAAATAGCTTCAGTACTGGTAAAGAACTGTCAAAGGTCTCCCTCTCTCCACCACACATAATGGATAGCTTTCCTAATTGAGCACCTATATCCCCACCCGACACTGGAGCATCTAGGGATTGCATCTCTAGCTCCTTAGCACGATTGTCAATTTTTTTTGCTAAAGTAGGTGTAGATGTTGTTAAATCGATGACAGTTAATCCTTTGTTTTCTATTGAGAAAATTCCTTCTTCTCCAAAATAAACTTCTTCTACATCGTGTGGATAGCCAACCATGGTAAAGAGGTATTGTACACTGCTAGCAGCTTCACTAGGCTTTGATACCCACCTTGCTCCTAAAGTAAGTAACTCCTCTGCTTTCTCCTTAGTTCTTGTGTATACACTAACCTCATGACCTGCTTTTAGTAAATGCTTAACTATACTTTTACCCATTACACCTGTGCCAATAAAACCTATTTTGAGTTGCTCCGTCATAAATAACTCCTCCAATATAATTTGTATTAAATACAGTTTATCAGAAAAGTAAAACAAATTTATTTAAAATTTTACTTTAATGATTAATCCATTTCATAATTTTGGTTTTGATGTAAGGCAGGGACGATTGAAAAGAGAAAAATATTATATCTCTTTTCGGAAATGCAGATGATCCGGGCGAACGATAAACTATCATCAACTGTTTTGTCTCTTAACTGTCCCTTGCATCATCCTAATAGATCAGCAACCTGCCCCTACATCCATAATTAAAAGATGTAAGTATTTAAAGAAGGGAAGTGCAATTTATTTCAATAACTAATACGCAAATGATAAATTTAGACAAAAAAAGAGGACCATCCAGTGGATGATCCTTAAAAAGGGGGAAATGAGAATGTTGCTGTGTTCTTTATTAATATGCCCTGCTCACATTTATTTAAACCTCTTTTTTAAAAAATTTTTTTATTTTATCCAATTCTTCTATAAAAATATCTGCCTGTTCTTCTCCTACCATGTGACCACCATATCTTACTTCTTCATAAGTAGAAAAAAATTCACCTTTTACCTCCCATGACATTCTTTTAAACCATTCCCTAACAGTTTCACTCATTTCTCTATTGTATCCTAATGATATTGCCTCTTTTTCAAATTCTAAGTAAAGCTCTCTCAGGAATGAAGCTTCAACTTTATAAATCGTACTTTGCTTTAATAATTCTTCCTCCTGAATAGCCAAATTATCATTTTTATAAATGAAATTATTCCCTTGTTGTTCCACAGGAAATTCTATTTTCTTTTTGATAATATAAGTAACGATTAAAAGTATTACTATACCTAACGCCCCAAATAGGATCCACTCTATTGGAAATGACGAAGTAATTGCTTCAGATTCATCTTGACGTAAACCATCCATTATACCGTCATTCGCTACAATATCCTGTTCTCTTTCCTCTGCTGGTTCGCTGAATAAATTACTCAAATATTTTTCAATTAAAATGAGCAAAGGTGTCAAAGGCAGCATCACAATAGTAAACAACCCTTGGATGATCACACCTAAAAGTTGTCTCACTGGGCTAAAAATCAAATAGCTTAAGAAAGTTAAAAGAAAGATAACGGACAAACCAACTAAATAATAAAGTGCAAATTGGTTTAACGATTCTTTTGTATGGCTGTAACTTTTTCTCCAAACACTAAATAGCCTTAACCCTACAAAGAAAATAACTCCTCCTATAAAGACACTATATAAAGAGATTTTATAATTTTCGATCACAAGCATAAAACAAATTAAGTGGATAGAGAAAAATACCATTAATGACAGTAAGGCAAAAGGATTATCACTGTCCTCGTCCAACTGAATAACATTATACCTATAATGTAAGCAACACACAGATATAAGAACCCCAATACAATATAGCCAAAAGGGACCTCCAAATAAAAAGAGGAAAAGTAATGACACCGAAGGAATAATAAAAGCGATGATTAAACTAGGTCCAAACTTCGAAAAAGTATACTGGGCAACCAACACGGTAAAAATTTGGATACCAATCCATAGAAACGGCAAACTTACCAAAGTCTCATTTAGCAATAAAACAAAGAACAAGCTAACAATCCACATATCCTTCAGGTACTTTTCATAGGACAATTTTTGTACAGGGAAAGTTTGAGTGGGGTTATTTAACATAATCTCCCTCCTCTTGCTCAGTCAGATATGTTACATTGGCCTTCTGTTCCCATGGGGTTAATATGGAATGATACTTCTCCATATTATGAGAAAAAACTCGAACAGACACCGGCATTTCTTCATGACTATCAATATATTTAATAATATTTTCAAATGGTATAGTGATATTGCTAACCGATAAAATAGAAAGTAACTCTAAAGCATTTAGTCTATGTACATCACCAGAGCCTAAAGGAACAAATACAAATGGTCTCTTTCCTGATGCTCGAATATTTAAGCCAAATCCAAAGGGAACATTTGCCTTATAACAAGCTTCCACATTAGATGCTAGCCACTCTATCTTCTCCTCAAAATCATGAACCATCCTATACCCATCTGCAAGATTAACTAAAAATAATACCGATACATTAGTAACTTTTGTAAAAATTTTGGTTTGAAGCTGCTGTGTCCTTGCACTTGCTTTCCAATGAATATGGTTAAACTGATCACCTTGTTCATATTCTCTAGTACCAATAGGGAAGAACGGGTCAACAAACAAAGAAGAATTTAACTCCAGCTCTCCAGGCTTAAGTCGAGTAGGAAGAAATTCTTCTTTGATTGGATAGATAGTTGGATAAACCATCGCATCCATCAATATGTATGGTTGGTAATTCAATATAATAGAACCTTCCGTTAAAGGATGAGGGATATTAATATCTATACCTCTAAACCTCGAAAGACCTCTTCGACTACCAACTATAGGTACTTGTATCGTAACTGTTTTATTGTATCCAATAGAAAAAGGAACATTCACCTCAAAAAATCCTGAAGATGAAATATTATTGGCTCTAACTGGAGCAACTGAATCGTGGAATGCTATTGTAATGGTGCCATTCCAAATCGGCATACCTTTATTTTTAAAAGTCAGCTCAAAATGTGAGGTAGTCCCTTTCATTAATCTAACTCTTTTTTTCTCATTTACAAAAGTAAGTCCACTACCAACTTTTTGAAAGTAAAGCAGTTGAATCAAAACGAAACATAACAAAAAGATAATAATAACGAAAAGTACATGCTGATCAAAGATAAAAAGAAATACCCCACTGATCAGCAATATATCCCTATATATTTTTATATACTTATAGTTTACATCGTTACGTTTCCACGTCATTATATACTGGCCTCTACAGGTGCTTCAATTTCTTTAATCAATTCTGCCATAATACTAGATATTTCATGGATTAGCATTCCTTGCGAGGACAATCTAAGGCGATGCAAACAAACAGGATCTATGATGTTCTTTACGTCGTCAGGGGTCACATACTCCCTACCATTAATGAAGGCGTGGGCTTTAGAAGCCTGTAGCATAGCTAAAGAAGCTCGACTACTTAACCCTAGTTCTATGTACTGGTGTTTTCTCGTGCCTTGTACAATTTGTATGATGTAAGTAAAAATATCTTCATGAACTTGAATATTATTTACTTGCTTAGACCATTCTTCAATTTTCTCAAGAGTAACCACTTGCTTAGTTTTAACTTTTCCAGGAGCTTGACCAAAATGTTTTAAAATGTAATTCTCTTCCTTCATGGTTGGATAACCAATATTAAGCTTAAATAAAAAGCGGTCTAGCTGAGCAGCAGGTAACTGGAAGGTACCTTGCTGTGATTCTATTGGGTTTTGTGTAGCAATTACCATAAAAGGATAAGGTAGCTTAATAGTTTCACCATCAATTGACACTTGTTTCTCTTCCATCGCCTCTAAAAGACTGGACTGAGTTCTTGGAGTGGCACGATTAATTTCATCTGCAAGCAAAATATTACTCATTACGGGACCCATCCGCAGAATAAACTCCTGTTTCTGAGGATGAAAGTAACTGATTCCTGTTACATCTGAAGGAAGAACATCGGGAGTAAATTGTATTCGTTTAAATTCTCCTTGAATGGCTTCTGCAAAAGATTTAGCCATCATTGTTTTTCCAGATCCAGGTACACTTTCTAATAGCACATGGCCTTGAACTAACAAACCCATTAGCATAAAATCGATTTCTTTTTCTCTACCTATAATAGATTGGTTCAATTCTTTTTTTAGTTTGATTAAAGCTGAATCCATTCATATCTTCTCCAATTTACTAGTCGATTTGTTTAGATGTGCTTAGCTGTTTAACTTGGGAATGAAACTCGTTAAGTAAATGATCTAGCTCTTCGCTTAATCGAATAGTTTCCCTATTAGTTACACCATTTTCTATCGCAGATTGAATCATCTTTTCTCTTGTATATTCTAGCCTTTTTAGAATAGATTCCATCATTAGAAAACTCTCCTTTTGAAAATTGTATATTTCCCTCTACTATCTATACATAAACCCCTTATACTAATCTGAATATACCGACAATTTAAAGTAAAGTAATGTACATTAGCACATTAACTTCTTGGATGCGTTAGATAAGTATATATTATATCTCCACCTTGCATTGCATTACCACTAAAGTGTTTAAAATCTTCTCTTTTTACAAGCACTTCTCTAAATGCTAAAAACTCTTCCTTAGTGACGTGAATTTGATCTACCATCCCACTTTTTAGCGCATTAAGTTGTTCATCTATCGATTGCATATTTTTAAATCTCCTTATATTTTAAATAAATGGTGTTTACTATTCCTCTGAAAAATCATAGAATGTCTCCTAAACTGAATTCCTCATGTATTATTAAAAAGTACTTTTAAAATCAGTCAAAATGTATAGTTTTAAAACTTTTGATAAAAATACTTTACGTACATCTTTTTTTAGGGCAAACTGTATTATATTATGTTCTTAAGGGGATGGGACAATCTATGAAAATCGCTGAAGTCGGTAACATTATTGAGTTTAAAGATGGTCTTCAAGGTATAGTAGAAAAAGTTAACGAGAATTCTGTCATAGTTGATTTAACTTATATGGAAAACTTTAACGAGCTTGAACTAGAAGAAAAAACGGTAATCAACCATAAGCGTTATAAGATATTATATAGCAATGAAGATTAAACGTCATGCCGTTCCTCTCCATGAGATGAACGGTTTTATTTCTAAGTAACAGGCAATTCTTTTTCCTAGACCGTCATAAAACTCTATACTTCTCTTTTTTTGTGACTATGGTAAGGATGTGCATATATGATTAATCGAAAACTTTTTATAGGACTAGTAATATCACTAGTATTAGCTTTTGTTTTTACTTGGGTTACGTTTAATAATGAAAACGTATTTTGGTATTTCTATTCGTTTACAACACTTTTTTTAACGGCTTCTTCTTTTTATTTTTCAAAATTAGAAGATCAGCTGAAAACGTTTAACTATTTATTTTGGGGTATAGTATATGGTATAGGAACTTACTTATTGTGCTTTTTAGGCTTACAGTTACTGGAGCTATTACCATCTAAAGCGACGAAAGAAGTTTCTCATTTCTTTGGTGTATTTGCACCTTCTGCTTTATGGCATTACATTTTACTGTTCTTCATCATTATTCCTGGAGAAGAATTTTTCTGGCGTGGCTTCATCCAAAATGCAGTGAAAAATTGGTTCTCTCCTACTCTCGCTATACTAACTAGTTCCGTTTTATATGGAGCATCATTTATAGTGAGTGGTTTCTACATTGGTGTTTTTTTTGCTATTATTGTAGGAATCATTTTTGGATGGCTTTACGAAAAGAAAAAAAGTATGCCACTTAATATTGTAGCCCATATTGTTTTTCTTTTACTGCTATTCCTGGTGCTACCACTAATATGAAAATTATGTAAACCATAACTATACTAGAAAGGAAGCTGAATAAATGAAAAAAGTAATTTCAATTCTATCTGTCCTATTGTTAACCCTTTTGATTGCCGCTTGTGGTTCTTCAGAGAAAGAGACATCTAACGATGATCAAGTAACAGATTCTACAAACAACAGCGAAGCTAACGGTTCAGAGGAAAAAGAAAATAGTTCTGAAGCAACCGGAACTTCTGTTGATAGTGATAATCAGGAATATTCCATATCCGTACTTGATGGCTATGAATTAACTGCAGAAGAACCAAATAAAGACTTGCTATTCAATAAAGAAAATGAAGAGCAATCTATGCGTATAGAAGTCTATAATGCCTCTGAGGTTAATATGGCAGATGTAACAAACGAGCTAGTAGAGACGGTAAAAGCATCTAATTCAGAAGGCAACGTAACTGAAATCACTGATAACTCAATTGTCCCTTCTGGGAAACAAATAGAAGATGTAAAGTCGTATAAAGCAGAAATTCCAGATGGCAATAATGTCTATGGCTACACATTCCTGCAAGATGGCTTAGGAGTAAAATTAACAGTTTTTGATACAGCAGAATCGCCTGCTATTGAAGATTTCATAAAAATGGCAAACACTATTAAAATCAATTAAAATAAAAACTTCGGGCCGTACTATGGCTCGAAGTTCTTAAGATAATTTTTTAATGGACAGACCAAGCTTCTTTATTAATTCTATAGCATCTTTTTTTTCATCTTCTGTCAAGATACTCATTAATTCTACTAACTGCTGCTCATGACGTGGAAATAATTCTTTCATAAACTCTGAGCCTTCTTCTGTTATTTCCGCATAGGTAACTCTTCGATCTGTATCGCTGGATACCCGCTTTATAAAGCCACGACCCTCAAGCTTATCTACTACATAAGTAATAGATCCACTAGCGAGTAATATCTTATTTCCTATTTGTTGCAAGGGTTGCTTTCCTTTATGGAATAAAAGCTCTAATACCGCAAATTCAGTTGGATTTAACCCATTTTCTTGAAAGAAATGATTGGTACATTCATGTATTACTTTATGAGCACGGGAAAGTACTATAAATAACTTCAAAGCACTACTCGATAAGTCATTGGTCATTGTCGTCATCCTCACCTATATTAAATTACATTAACAATCATTATATAGGTCAGACTAATAGATTGTCAAAATAGCTTAGGAAGCTACTTGTAAGGGAAGTAGGAAATTAAAGATCGTTCCATTTCCAACCATACTCTCAACCTCTATTTTACCGCCATGAGCCTCCATAACTTCATAGGCATGAGATAATCCAAGCCCAGTCCCTGTCGATTTAGTTGTGAAGAATGGCTTGAAAATATTAGCTAATTCTTCTTCTCCAATTCCATTCCCCTCATCTTTTACTTTAATACTTACAAATCCATCACAAGACAAAGATAATCTAATATCTATTTTACCACTTTTTACCATAGATTCAATAGCATTTTTTATGACATTTATAAAAACCTGTTTTAAAAGGTTTCTATTTCCCAATACTCTAATGTTTGTATATAATTCATTAGTAATATTAATTTCAATTGCTTTCATAAGCGATTGAGGAGTCATGAAACTAGCTACCTCTGTTATGAGCTGGTCAATTTCGAAGTAGGTGTACTCTTTGTTGCTCGGCTTTGAAACTTGAAGAAATTCTGTCAATATTTCTTCCATTCTTTGTATCTCATGATCAATAACATCCAAGTATCTTTTTCCGTCTTCATTAGCAGTTTTTAGTAACAACTGTGTGAATCCCTTTAAAGATGTCATGGGATTACGTATTTCATGAGCGATACTTGCCGCAAGTTGTCCTAGAGTACTTAACGATTCGTTATGATTCAGGCGCTTCCTCATAAACATTTTTTCTGATTCGTCATGAATTTCCATGAGAAATAGATTGGATTCACTCTGTTTAGATACAATCAAATGCAGATACCTATTGTCACCCATATATGTTTGAAATTCACTAAAAAATTCTGCTTGTCCTTTTGAAGCTAAATTCTGTAGAAATGTCTTTCTAGAAGCTCCTGTGAGAGAGAACATATTTAAAAGTGTATTAGAGTTCATTTTAAGCAATTCTTCTCGTTCTATCTCTAACACTTTTTCTATATATGGATTAGCGTCTAATACTTCTCCTTCATCACTTATAAATATTAATCCACTTGAAAAGAGTTGGAAAACCTGTTCAAACCTTTGTTTGTACTCGTATTCTGCTAACATTTTGCACCCAACCTCTCATAAGAATCTGAGAATAAACAATTCAAATTTTTAAATTATTGATTAATTCTGATTATTCCACACTTTTATTATTCTGGATATGGTTATTTTTGACCATATTGTCGACATGAATATTCACTGTTACAATAGTTATGCAAAACTAAAGGAGTTAAGAAAATGAATATAATATTAACCACATTAAATGCAAAGTTTATCCATACGAATTTGGCATTGCGCTGTTTAAAGGCTGCAGCAGCACCTGACTATTCCCCCCTTATTGTTGAATATACTATAAAAGATCCAACTTTTAATATAGTAGCTGATTTGTACCAAAAAAAACCGAATGTAGTAGGTTTTAGCTGTTACATTTGGAACATTGAAGAAACAATTAAAGTAATCAAGATGTTAAAAACAGTAGATCCTTCCATAACTATTATTTTAGGCGGTCCCGAAGTTTCCTATGACACGAATGTTTGGCTCCGTAATGTGACAGAAATTGACTATATCGTAGTTGGTGAAGGTGAACAGACTTTCAAGGAAACATTAGACTTCCTTTCCAAAAAGAAAGAGTTAAAAGAAGTACCTGGACTAGCATATGTACAAAACGACAAATTTATTCTAAATCCGCTACCTCCAAAATTAGATTTACGTGAATCTCCTTCTCCATATCGTTTTGAAGAAGATTTACCCAATCTTTCTAAACGTATTGTCTACGTTGAGACTAGTAGAGGGTGTCCTTTTTCTTGTCAATTCTGCCTCTCTTCTATTGAAGTTGGTGTTCGATATTTTAATCGTGAAAAAGTTAAAGAGGATATCCGATTCTTAATGCAAAATGGTGCAAAAACGATAAAATTCGTTGATCGTACATTCAATATTAGTAGAAGTTATGCAATGGAAATGTTTCAATTCCTAATCGACGAACATTTACCAGGAGTTGTTTTTCAATTTGAAATAACAGCTGATATTATGCGACCAGAAGTTATTCAATTTTTAAATGAAAATGCTCCAGCTGGTCTTTTCCGTTTCGAAATTGGTGTTCAATCTACCAACGATTTGACGAATGAGTTAGTTAAACGCAGACAGAACTTTGAAAAATTGAAAAGAACAGTTACTATGGTTAAAAGCGGTGGAAAAATCGATCAGCATTTAGATTTAATCGCTGGGTTACCAGAAGAGGATTATCATTCCTTCCGAAATACTTTCAATGAAGTTTTTGAAATGCGTCCCGAAGAGTTACAACTAGGCTTTTTGAAGCTTTTAAGAGGTACAGGATTGCGAGTCGAAGCAAAAAAGTATGGTTATGTGTATGTAGACCAGGCACCATATGAAATTTTCTCTAATAATGTATTAAGCTTTCATGATATTTTACGTATTAAGCAAGTGGAAGACGTTCTTGAAAAGTATTGGAATGCACATAGAATGGACCAAACATTAGAATTTCTATTTGAGCATGTATTTGAAACACCTTTCGACTTTTTCCAACAATTCGGTACCTATTGGGAAGAAAGAAATTGGTCTAGAATTGGTCATCAGCTAGAGGACCTATATACTCGTCTTTTTGCTTTCCTAGAACAATTAGAAAATATTCCTTTAGCAACTATTAAGTCTGTTATGAAACTAGATTATTTATCAAAACAAAAATTCCAACCAAGGAAGCCTTGGTGGAATAATGATTTAAACAAAGAAACTCAGTCTGCGATTTATAAGCTACTAATAGAGGATCCCTCGATTGCTGGAGTAGACTTTTCACGCTTAAATTTATCAGAACGAGAATTGTACAAGCAGACATTTATCACACCGATTACTGTTAATGTGGATTTGTTTGAGCAAGGAATCATCAAAGAAGATAATGGGTTCTTACTGACTGCATTCCAAAACGGAGAAGCTCCACAATTCTTCTTTTTGCAACCAAAAGAAAATATAATAGTAACGAATTAATAATCACCAAATTTCATCCCAGAAATTAGTAGAAGGCTGATTAGTCCACTTTAAAATTTCAGAAGCCCCAGAAATTTTACCATTCGGTAAATTCTGGGGCTTCTATTGTTTCCTCATAGCTTTTGTTTCTACTTTGGTTTACAAGAGGGTTACTTGATCGGTTATCTCTTTCCACAAGCTTAGTCACCGTGTTGTGTAAGAATGATTAGCAGTTATTCAAAAGCAGTTTTAATTACCCAATAATTACACGTTCCTTTGGATAATGGTATTTGGTAATTTTTCGCTTACCTCCTAGTGTAAATAGGAAGGATATTAAACCAACTCTTCCTATAAACATGAGGAGCATGATGACTAGCTTTCCGAAGGAAGATAGGTTCTCTGTCACCCCAAGCGACATACCACATGTACCAAACGCAGAGGTTATTTCAAATAGTAGGGATGCTACTGGAACACCCGGTTCCGAAACCGATAATATAATTGTTGCAGCAAAGACCATCAGGATAGCTAAAACAAATACTGCAAAGGCCCTATAAATATCGAGTAGATGAATTTCACGATTAAATATTTGTATATTTTCTTTGCCTCTAGAAAAGTTTATTAGAAACAAGATTGCAAGTGCAAAGGTAGTTGTCCGTATTCCTCCTCCTACTGAGCTAGGAGAAGCACCAATAAACATGAGTGCACTCATAAAAAGATTAGTTCCTTCGTTAAACATATTGATGTCCACAGTAGTTAGCCCCGCAGACCGAGTTGATACTGAATGAAAAAAAGCAGTGAAGAATTTCTCATGCCAAGGTAGATCCTTAAGAGTATTAAATAATTCAAGTAAAAAAATCATCACTGTTCCTATAATTAATAGGGCCCCATACGTTAAAGTAGTGAGCTTCGTAAATAATGAAAATCTAAAATTTTTATTTTTATTGGAAAGAAATTCTTTTACCTCAATTAAAACAGGAAAGCCAATCGCACCAAATACAATCATTATACTCGTGATGATTAGAACAAAGTAATCATGATGATAAGGAACTAAGGATTCACCTGTTATATCAAAACCGGCATTAGTAGTAGCAGAAACAGAAGTAAACACTCCATGTAACAATGCTTGTTTAAACGTATCGTAGTATTGCGTAAAGTAAACGGTCAGTATTATTGAACCAAGCAATTGAATGAATAAGAGAATTTTAATAATTTCCTTTATAAGCATTACAGCACCCGACATTTTAGACTGGTTGTGGTCAACCATGATTAACTGCCTTTCCCTTAAACCAATTCTTCTACCAACCACAAGCCAAATAAATGTTCCTAAAGACATTATTCCAATTCCTCCAAGCTGGAGAATTAGAATAAGCATGATATACCCAAAAATAGTATATGTATCTACAATGCTTATAGTTGTTAGACCTGTTACACTAACGGCGCTAACTGCTGTAAACAAGCTATCAATAAAGTCTACTTTCACACCTGGCCTATGAACTCCCGGTAAGCGAAGTAGAATAACTGAAATAGCAATGGCAATAAAATAATAAGAAACAATTATTTGAGCCGGTGTCATTTTATATTTCGCTTTAAATGTATAGTTTTTCATTTAATATGTTCCTTTCAAGTTAAAGAGAGCCTATTAAATCATTGTAAAAAAAAAAAGTATAAAAAGATAGCAGTAACAATACTATCTTTTCATACTTTTAACTAAATCATTATACATTTACTAAAATTAAGCAGTCTTTTTGTTTTTGGCTACACCAAGTAAATACCCACCAATAGCGATTACTAGTAAAACAACCCAGAAAGTCAATTTCCACCCAGTTGAATGTGGGAAATGCTCATCAAGTATAGCTACGCTTGGATGAGATAGTGTTAATACAGTTAACTTAACCCCTACCCAGCCTACTATTAAAAATGCTGCTGTTTCTAATGAAGGATATTTTTCAAGTAATTGAACAAATTTATGAGCAGCAAAACGCATAATAACTAGCCCAATAACTCCACCAATGAACATTACTGCAAACTGTCCACCGTTAATTCCACCAATTTCAAAGTCTCCCCAATATGGCAACGTTACAGCAATTGCAACTGCTGCTAACATAGAGTCGATTGCAAACGCGATATCAGCTAATTCAACTTTTAATACAGTCATCCAGAATCCTGAACCTTTTGCATTTTCTTCTAAGCCATCCGTTTCAATATGCGGACCTGGTTTTTTACGTTGATCGTAAATATGTTTAATCGAGATAAATAACAGATAAGCAGCACCTAGTGCCTGCACTTGCCAAATGTTAACTAAAAACGTAATCATAAATAAAGCTGCAAATCTAAAAACAAAAGCTCCTAATAGACCGTAAAACAGAGCCTTTTTTTGTTGGGCCTTCGGTAAGTGCTTAACCATTACTGCCATTACTACTGCGTTATCGGCAGCTAGCAAGCCTTCCAGTCCTACTAGGACAAGTAAAACCCATCCATACTCTAACAAAATTCCATAATCCATAAAAATATATCCTCCTTTGAAATATAAAAAGACCCCTGCCTAAAAAAAGGCAAAGGTCTTGCTAAGCAAATTAAAAATTAATGTGCTATCATAACCGATGGCAAAAGCCATGTAATGACGACTATGAAATAGGTTTCCCTATAGCTACTCCCCTTTGACGAACGTCAAGAGTCTATTTATTTATATGTCTATAATAACAACATTTAAGTGATTAGTAAAGCATAATTATTTAATGGAAATATGATAGGTTGGATCGTCTTTGTATTTGTTGTAAAAACGAACCATGGAAGGTATCGATTCTATAAAATCAGGACAATTTATCTCCCCTTTACTTAGAATTTTTTCAGCATTTGTTGTATCAAAAGAAGAATTCCAAGTGAGATAATCTAATGTTTCTTTTTCCACCTGCAGGAACTTTCTTATAGGTAATAAGCTAACAGATCCCTTTGCTAATGCTAATGGTATTCTCCCCTTAGGATATTTCCCTGTAACTTCTCTAACAAAAGCTCTATATACCTCTTCAACTGGATAAGGCTTTGGATCGGTTAAATGAATAGTCTTCCCTTCTGCTTCTTCATCAAAACAGCAATATATGGAGGCTTTCGTTATGTAATCAGATGGTACTACATTAATAAAAGACGTGGACTTACCGAGATAAGGTATTATAGGTAATCGTTTCAATCTGTTAATCATGTTTATAAAAAAGTATGGCCCATCAAACTTAATCGTTTCTCCTGTGATGGAATGTCCCCTTACAATCCCTGGTCTAATAATGGTAAGTGGCAGTTGGCTTTTTAAGTTGTTTACAAGTACTTCTGCCTCGTATTTTGTTTCCTCATAATGATTTTTAAATCCAGGGGGTTTAATAAGTTCCGTCTCCAGTAGCTTACCTTCTCTTTTCCCTGCCACATAAGCCGTGCTAAAATACATATACCTTTTTATATTTGGAAGTTTAAGAACTAACTCATTAAATAATTTAGTTCCTTCCACATTAACCTTCCAGGCAATTTCCTTTGGAACAGCTAAGTCATAAATAGCTGCTAAATGCCATACATCATTTATTTCTTGCTTTAAGTTGTTAATTGTTTCATTTTCAAGCCCTGCATTTGATAGTGTAATATCCCCTTTCACCACAATAATCGATTGGTTAGTTATTCCGTCCTCGTAAATTTCACTTATTACCTGTTCAGCTTTTTGAACTAGGTTAGGAAGAACTAGAACATAAATAGTGGAATATCGATTTTGATGACGTAGTTCCTTTATGATATTTTTCGACAAAAACCCTGGAAAACCTGTAATCAATGCATTAGACATATTGGTAATCATCCCCTTTTTTTGATTATACTAAAGACCTCTAAATGCGCATACATAAACTTGAATCGGAAAAGGTGTTATACGATATTCTATTAGATTCTAGTGCCTTAAACCAAACCAATGTATACAAAAATAAAGCTCCGAAATTTTACAGTATGTAAATTATCGGAGCTTTTCTTATTTAAGATGATTTTATTTTTCTTGTCTCTTTGTCCACTAGACTATAGATGATTGGCACTACAAATAACGTTAGTAAAGTCGAAGCAACTAAACCACCAATTACAGTTAAAGCCATTGGTTGATTTATTTCTGTTCCCTCTCCAATTCCTAGGGCCAATGGAATTAAACCTAATATTGTCGTTAGAGCTGTCATTAGTATCGGACGTACTCTATCCCGAACGGAAGTCGTAATTGCCTCGAAGGATGAAAAGCCATCTGCTTTACGCTGGTTAATGTAATCTACTAATACAATCCCATTATTCACCACAATTCCAACAAGTATTAATATCCCTATGACAGCGGAAACACTAATAGGAGTATTAGTAATGAATAAGACAATCCCAATACCTATCACGATTAACGGTACAGTAAACATGATTACAAACGGATATTTATAAGATTCAAACTGAGCTGCCATTACGATAAATACTAAGACGATCGCCAATAAAACAGCCAAAATCATATCATTTTTGGCATTATCCATCAACTCTCTGTCTCCACCAAAATTGACCTGCACTTTATCGTTAAAATTTTGATTCTCTATTACTTGATCAATTTGTTCGGACATATCTCCTAGCGTATTTTCTGATTCATACTTAACAGAAAATGCAACCGCGCTAGCCTGGTTTAAGCTACGTATAGCTACTGGTCCCTCAGCAACCTCTATACTTGCAACATCCTCAAGGTTAACAAATTGACCTGATGGAGTACGCAGTTTTAATTGCTTTAAGGTTTCAATATTTTCCCGGTCTGACTCGTTATATTTAACGTAAACTCCGTAAACTTCATTGTCTTCCGAGATTATTTGGGAAGCTAACACGCCTCTCGTTACATTGTTAACCATTTGAGCTACTTGAGCAGGAGCGAGGCCTAGTTCAGTTGCTGCATCACGCTTAACAATCATTTGTACTTCTTCTACGGTAGAAATAATGTCATTGTTGACCTTAGTGACGCCTTTTATTTTTTCTAAATCAGCCTGCAAATCAGCAACGGCTTGGTTTAATATATCTTTATCAGCGGAGGAAATATTGAAAGATACCACATTAGGTGAGGAGCCTGATGCTGTTTGAACATTAAAGTTTATCTCTGCTCTTTCTCCTATTGCTTGTGCTATTTTAGGCTGTACTTTATCTACAAATTCAAATGTTGATTGACTTCGTTCATCAAGCGGTTTTAGTTTCACAGAGATTTCTGCGATGTTAGATCTAGAAGTACCTCGAGACATGCCCTCTTGACTTCCGCCTACAAAGCTTACATAGACATCTACATCCTTCTGTTTCTGCAATATATTCTCTATCTCGTCTACTACTTCATTTGTAGATGTAAACGATGAACCATTTGGTAGCCTTACACTAATAGAAGCAAAGCCTTCATCCGTAGGAGGTAAAAATTCAGTACCTACACGTAAAATACCAAATACAGAAATAATTAGTAAAGCTAAGGTCATAGTAAGAACTAAAGCTCGATGACCTAAAGACCACTTGATTGACTTCTCCAAATTGTTGTAAGCCTTTGATCTTCGTCTTCTCGCTTCTAGATCTCCTTTTGGTTTTTTTAACATTCTGCTAGCCATCATAGGTATGACAGTGAGTGCAACAAAAAGTGAAGCAATAAGACTAAACGAAATAGTTAACGCAAATTCGGTAAATATCTGGCCAATAAGTCCTGAAAGGAAAATTACAGGTATAAATACTGCTACAGTTGTTAAAGTAGAGGCTGTAATTGCTCCACTTACTTCTTTTGTTCCTATTAAAGCTGCAGCTTTAGGGTCTTTTCCTAAACCGAGATGCCTTTCGATATTCTCGATAACAACAATTGAATTATCAACTAGCATCCCAATTCCCAATGCAAGTGCTCCGAGCGTCATTATATTTAAAGAAAAACCAGCAAAGTACATCAGTAAAAATGTCACAATAACGGAATATGGAATTGCCACACCAATAATAATTGGACTTCTAATGCCTTTTAAGAACACGAACAAAACTACCATTGCCAATAAACCACCTGTTACTAAAGTGGTTCCAATATTGTTGATGGCCAGCTTGACGTAATCCCCTTGATCAAAAAGAATATCCGCTGTAACTCCCTTATATTCCTCTTTTTCTAGCTGCTTGTCTAAAGCTTCTTGAAAGGCTGTAGATACTTGTGCAGTATTTGCACTAGATTCTTGGAGCACAGACAAGAGAACAGCCGGCTCTTCATTGGCTCTTGTTTCACTATCTGTCTCTTGTTCTGCTAACTGAACTGTTGCCACATCAGAAATAGTTATTTGCGAACCATCAATTGGGTTAACAGTAATAACCAAATTTTGTATTTCTTCAACAGAGGTTAATGAGCTCATAATTCGAGTAGTTAAGGACATCTTTTCCTCTGTTTCTATTGGATCTCCAGGAAGAGAAATATTATTCGCTTGAATTAGCTGGACAATATCACTTTGAGTTAGTCCATTTTGAATTAATTTGTTTTGATCTAATAATATCTGCACTTCTTCGACAAGTGAGCCAGATATATTAACACTTGCTACACCCTCTGTGCTGATTAATTCCTTCTCTAGTTCTTTTGCTATCAATCGAATATCTTGTCCATCATCAGCAGCTCTTAGTGATAACTGAATGACTGGAAACTGTGCAGGATCAAATTTTAAAAATCTTGGTTTATCTGCTCCAGTAGGTACGGGCACTAAATCTATTCGTTGCATGATGTCCAATTGAACATCATCCATATCTGTAGACCAATCAAATTCTAATAAAATAAAATTAGCGCTTTCTTGAGAGGTACTACTGATTGACTTAATACCAGGTAAGGTACTTAAAGAAGTTTCTAATGGTTTGGTTATTTTTTCATCTACCTCTATTGGCCCAGCACCAGGATAGTTAGTTACAACAACGCCGATTGGAGGATTTAACTCTGGGATCAATGTGATTGGAATTTTAAAAAAAGAAACAGCTCCTAATATAACTACTAAAAACATAATTACAGTAGTAAATACAGGTCTTTTTATAGAGAAACCACTAATTTTCATATACAGGGAACCACCTTTACTTTCGCTATTTATATCATATGCTCTATGACGTAAGAGTTCAAATTTTATTATTGCTTAGGGCTGGATAAATAAAGAGAATATAACAATTGTATAACTTTTTTCTATGCCGTAGAAATGTGCAGAAACAACTAATAACGTTAATTACGAACTACTTCCCCTTTCATACACAGCCGATGATGGTTAGAACGGGTAGCTCTCCAGTTATATAAGTTAAAAATACCACGATTTCACTCACCCCAATGAGAATGTAATTCTTTAATTTATCATTTCTTCCCATATAGAAATCAAATTCTCTCGTTTTTAATAAAAAAGTTATGTTAAAGGGTAGGGTTGATTTATGATGCAAAGAAATCTTAGATCAGAGAGTA